>NZ_AECZ01000024.1 GCF_000179555.1 Solidesulfovibrio fructosivorans JJ] | reverse complement strand
CCAGCCCCCCCCACCCTCCCCAAAAAACTTTTAAAGGGGTTAGGGTAAATTTGACCGCTACGTCTTTAATGCGGCGCTTCGCCGCTGGCGTGGTTGTCGCCGCAATCGCGTCCGGCGTCGAGGGGCGAAAGCCCCTCGTGCCGCCGGGCCGATTGCGGCGACAAATGCCGGACTCCCGCTACCCGCCATAGTCCCACCCGGCAAAGCGTAAAAGGGGGTCCGGGGGACATCAAGTCCCCCGGCGGTGAGGTGCAGGAGAGGCGGAGCCTCTCCTGCCGGGTCCAGGGCAGCGCCCTGGCCGCCGGAAGCCTTGTAAACCTGCCGGCAGACGTAGAGCACCAGCCCGACGACGGCAAGGGGGAAATCGGCGGCAACCACGGGGCGGTCCCCGTGCTTCGGGCCCAAGCCCTGGCCGCAAGCGGGGTTGGAAGGGCCCGGGACACGGCGGCGAACGCCTTGCTGTTCGGGTGTTACAGGCCGTTTAGCACACCGTATATCGTGCGTGATGTGATCCGCTTACTTGACTTGCTCGATGTCGAATACACCTGGCTGGACAAGGAGTATTGCTGCGGCCTGCCCCTGCTGCATCAGGCCGTTGGAGAGGAGCGCCAGGCCGTTGTCGGCGCGATCCAAAGGTTTATGCGGGGCAATTGGGAGTTGGCCGAAGCCAAGGGGCAAAACAGCTCGTCTACTGTTGCGCGGGCTGCGCCCATGCGGCCAAGGGCATTCTGGAAGACAGGCGGGAAAGCAATCAATACATTCTCGACCTGTTGCTCGATGCATTATCGACCAGGGCGCTTGCCGTGACGCCGATGCGGGTGGCGTATTTCGGCGGTTGTCATACCTCCTATGCCGGGCAGTTGCCGCGGGTTGCCCTTGATTGGGAGCGGTACCGCGCATTTCTGGAGAAGGTCGACAAGCTGCGGGTGGTTGATTTGCCGCGCACGCTGTGCTGCAAGGTCAAGCCGGATAAAATTGTCGAAATGGCCTTGGAGGAAGGCGTCGATGCCATGGTCTGCGCCTGTTCGGGCTGCAATGTGGCCATACGGCAGGCCGGAAGCGGCAGAATTCGGGTGATGAGCTATCCGGAACTGCTGCTTGAAAGCCTTGGCGTGAAAAGCGACGGGACTTCGTAAAAAAGCCGGTTCGCTTACACCTGCCGGCAGACGTAGAGCACCAGCCCGACGACGGCAAGGGTTATGCCGGCCACGCCCATGAGGCCGGGCCAGGGGCCGGCCAGAAGCAGGGTTTCGCCGAGCAGGGAAAAGACGACTTCCAGGGACTGGGTGGCGTCTGTCGCGGCCAGCTCGTAGGCGGTCCTGGCCCGGCTGCGGGCCCGCAGGAACAGCGAAGTGGCGATGACGCCGGCAAAGAGCGCCACCAGGGCGGTCTGGATGACCTGTCCTTGGGACGGGGCCGGCGGGTGGGTGACCGCGACCAGGATCAGCCAGAAGGGGATCGAGCCGATGGTGAGCAGCAGGGTGGGCGTGCGCCCGGCGTCGAGGGCCGGCTGGTCGATGCGCGGGATGCGTTTGCCGCCGCCGTGGCGGGCTTCCCAGACGAGCTGGTTGCCGAGGGGATAGGCCAGGGCCGCGACCAGCACGGCGGCCACGCCCCAAAGCCTCCCCAGGTCGGTCGCGCCGCGCGCCTGCTCCAGGTTGACCAGCACGATGCCGCAGAAGATGAGCCCGGTGAAGGCCAGGCCCTTGCGCGGCACCTTGCGACCCAAAAGGGCCAGCACCAGCGGCGTGGCCAGGATGGTGGACTGCCAGGTGGTGGCCACCACCCAGCCCGGGGAAAAGGCGGCGGCCAGGGTGATGCCGGCGTAAAAAACGCCGAAGCCGATGGAGCCGGCCAGGGTCCAGAAGACGGGGTTGCGGCCGAAAAGCCCGAAGGCCTCCCTGAGCGCCTTCGGCCCGCCGGAAGCGAGCGTCCAGGCCAGGAGGATCGGCAGCATGAAGGCGTAGCGCAGGCTGGCCGACCACACCCAGTGCCCGCCTTCCAGGCTCATGGCCCGGTTGAGCACGAAGGTGCTGCTGAAAAACAGGGCGGCCATGGCCCCCAGCCAGATGAGACGGGCCATGGGAAACGATCAGGCCAGTCCGGTCTCGGCGGCGACGTCGGCAATGGCGGCGATGGCCAGGGCCAAAAACTCGTCCAGGGGCACCCCGGCCTTCTCGCACTCCAGGATGTTGGCCCGGCGCACGTTGGCGGCAAAGGCCTTGTCCTTCATCTTCTTTTTGATGCTTTTGGGCTTCATGCCGACCATCTTGTCCGGCCGCACCAGGGCGGCGGCGGAGATGATGCCGGTGACGCTTTCGGATGCCCGCAGGGCGAAGTCGAAGGGCGTTTGCGGCGCGACGCCCGTGTGCTCGTCGTTGTGGGCGGCGATGGCGTGCATGGCCTCGGGCGGCAGCGCGCCTTCGGGCAAAAGCTCGGCCAGGGCGAGGCCGTGGCGTTCGGGGGTGGCGGCGGTCTGCGGGTAGTCCAGGTCGTGGAGCAGGCCGGTTATGCCCCAAAGCTCGGGATCTTCCCCGAGCCGGGCCGCCATGGCCCGCATGACGACTTCGGTTTCGCGGCCGTGGGCCACCAGTCCGGGATGGGGATTTTGGGCCGCGATGCATTCCACGGCCGTCGGGCGATCGATCATGAGGATTCCTTTGGCGTCTCGGCGGGATGCAGGGCGTCGAGGTCGGCCCGGATGTCCTTGGCCACGCGTTCGGCGTAGGCCAGAGCCACCTTTTTGGCGTCCTCGAGGTTGGGGATCTTGTCCTTGAGCGAGCGTTTGCCGACCTGGATTTTCCAGCCCGGCGCGCCCATGCGTTCATGGATGACGGCCACGAGCAGGGCCTTGCCGAGGTTGATGTAGTGCGTGCTGTCGTCGTGTCTGATCCATTCGGCTGTCATAACGCCTCCAGGGGAGCGTCCGCCCCGTGGGTATCCCTACCATGTTGCCGGCCGGCGGCAAAGGGCGCGCGGAAGGCATTTTTCGGTCATTTGGGAAAACGCAGGGTGAAGACCGCGCCGCCGTCGTTTCCGGCCTCCACGGTTCCGCCGAGCTGCCGGGACAGGTTGGCGATGAGCTGCATGCCGAGAGTGGCCCCCGCATCCGGGTCGAAGCCCTCGGGCAGGCCGGGGCCGTCGTCGCGGACCTTGATGACCACGTCTTTTTCCTCTTCGCGCAGCTCCACGAGCAAGAGTCCGGTCTCGCGCCCGGCGAAGCCGTGTTTGTAGGCGTTGGTGAAAAGCTCGTTGAGGGCAAGTCCGGCCGGCACCGCCTTCTCGATGGGCACGCCGACCGGGTCGAGGCGGCAATCGAAGGACAGGCGGGGCGTTTTCTGGTCATGGCCGAACAGGCGCGGCAAGAGCTCCCGGATGTAGTCGTCGAGGCGGATGCGCGACAGGCTGGTCGCGCGGTAAAGCTCCTCGTGGACGAGGGCCATGGAGGCGATGCGGTTGCGGCTTTCGCGGAAGCTCTCCAAGGCCGTCGGATCGTGGACCTGCTCTTCCTGGAGGTAGAGCAGGCCGGAGATGATCTGGAGGTTGTTTTTGACCCGGTGGTGGATTTCCTTGAGCAGGGTGTCCTTTTCGTCCAGGGACTCGCGCAGCTCCTGTTCGGCCTGCATGCGCGCGGTGACGTCCCTGTCCACGCCCCGGTAGCCCTTGAATACGCCGGATTCGTCGTGCCAGGGGACGCCGCTCGTGCTGATGCAGCGCCGCAGGCCGTCCCGGGCCACGCGCCAGTTGACGCACTCGCGCAGGGGTTCCCCCGTCTCCCTGGCCGCCTCGAAGACCGGCCGGACCCGCGCCTCTTCGCCGGGGGCCAGGAAATCGAAAAAGGATTTGCCGAGAAGCGCCTCGGGATCGTAGCCCATGGCTTGGCGCACCCTGGCGCTGACATAGACGAAGCGGGCGTCGGCATCGGTTTCCCATATCCAGTCGGCCATGCTGGCGGCGATATGGGCCATGCGCTCCTGGTTGCGGCGCAGGGCGGCCAGGGCGTTTTCGCGGGCCGTTTCGTGTCGGGCGAGCAGCTCCGCCATGGAGTCCAGGGTCTTGGCCACCTTGCCGATGCCGCCCGCGCCGTAAGGCAGGCCCGTGCGGGCGGTCAGGTCGCCGCGTCCGATGCGGTCGGCGGTGGCGGCGACCCGGTCGAGCCGCCTGGCGATGACCGCGCCGCCGAAAAACCAGGCCACGCCGAGGGCCAGGAAGGCGGTCGCGGCCAGCAAAATCAGGTTCGTGGCCAGGGCTTTTCTGGCCGGGGCCAGCACCACGGATGCGGGCAGCCCCACCACGAAGGTCATGTACGGGGCCTGCCCCGGCTCCAGGGAAAGCTTTTGGTAGGCGAAAAAGCGGTGGCGGCCGTCGGTGCCGGTTTGTGGAAACGCGCCTTCCTCGCCGCCTTCGGCGACGCGCCGCCAGACCTCGGCCTTGATGGGCCGGCCCAGCGGGTTTGTCGTGGTTTTGGGCCGGTAGTAAAGGCGCACGCCCTTGTTGTCGGTGATGCCGAGCATGGAGCCCGGGGGCAAAAGCAGCTTGTCGAAAGCCCTGTCGTAGCTGGCGAGCTTGACCGCGGCGATGAGCACGCCGGCCGTGTTGCCGGCGTTGTCGCGGAAGGGCAGGGCGAAGGGGAAGGCGGGGTCGAAGCCCGTGCGGCTGACGATGTATTCGCCGGCGGAAAAACGGCCCGTGGCCATGGCGTCCCGGAAGTGCTTGCGGTCGGCTAGGTTGACCCGGCCGTAGGGCAGGCCGGAGGCGACGATGTCGCCCTGCCGGTTGGTGACGAGGATATTGATGTAGATGGGGTTTTGTCGCAGCAGGGAGGCGAAAAGCGCGTCGCAGGCGGCGGTGTCCAGGCGGCGCACCTCGGGCATGGCGGCCAGGGTGGTGAGAAGCAGCCGGGTGCTGTCGGTGATGCTGGCCTGGACCTGGGCGAAGGAGGCCGCCGAACGCCGCGACTCCATGGTGGCGTCGTCGATCAGGTGGCGGCGCTGCAGGACCCCGTCATAGACTTGCAGGGCCAGTGCCGGCAGCACGGCCAAAAGGGCCAGGAGAACGAGTCCGCCCCGGATGGAGAGGGTCCAGCGGATTTTCACATGCCGTCTCCCGCGTCGCCGGCCGGCTGGTTTCGTTTGTCTCGTCAGCGCCCGCCAAGAAAAGACAGCAGGCGACGGGCCAGCCTCATCCCCGCCGTCAGGTCGGAGAAGCCGCGCCGCAGGGACGCTCCGGCCAATCCCCATTCCAGTCCCAGGAGCCGCCGGTTGATGTCGCCGCGAAGGGCCAGCCGTCTTTTCTCGGCCTCGAGTTTGCGCAACTCTCCGTCTAAAAACATTCGCGATCCTTTCGCAACTCGGCGGCGGTTTGGGAAAAGACCCGCGGCAGCCCGGACAGGCGGCGGCGCAGACGCCAGAAGGCGCCCGCCCCCGCGGCCAGGCAGACAAAGGCAATGCCGGCGGCCACCCAGGCCCGCCATGGCGGCGGCACGGCGATGAGCACGGCCACGCCGACAAGCCCCAGGCCCACGACCAGAAGCGCCGCGCCCGCGCAGGCCAGGATCAGGCACTGGGCCAGACGGACCTTGGCCTCCCTGGCCTCCAGCCCCAGAAGTTCCAGCCGGTCGGCCAGGATGTCCAGGCAGACGCCGGACAACCGGCCCCCGGCGGCAAGGGTTTCGTCAAGCGGGCCAAGCCCGGAGGCCATGCTACTTCCTGCTCATGAACCAGCCGAGGAACAGCCCCAGCAGAAAGGAGCCGCCCACGACGTGGTAGGGTTTTTCGCGCACCATGCGGTCCGCCGTGGCCACGGTCTCGTCGAGCAGCCCCTCGATGTCGGCGTATTTGCCTTTGGCGGCTTCGAGGCGTTCCTCCAGGCGCTGCCTGGCCTTTTGGATGCGCTCGTCGGCCTCGTCGGCCGTGGCGTCGAGGAGCGCCCCGGCGTGGCGCACGATTTCGCGCAATTCCTCGGAGGCCTGGTCGGCATAGGCGGGTTTCCTTGGCATCGCATTCCTCCTTGCACGGGCTTTGTCCATTATTTTGCAGGGTAGTCCGTAACGGGCGCGCTTGTCCATGCCCGGGCCTCGTCGTCCGGGGCGGCATCCGCTTCCCGGGACGAAGCGTCGGTGTCCACGGGCAGGAGGAAATGGAAGGCGCTGCCTCCCTCCGGCCCGCCGCGCAGGACCACGCGGCCGCTCATGCTCGTGGCCAGCAAGGCGCACAGCGCGAGTCCCAGCCCGGCGCCGCCCTGGCTCCGCGTGGTCGAGGCGTCGAGCAGGGTGAAGGGCATGAAAACGGCCTGCCGTTTGTCCGGCGGGATGCCCACTCCGGTGTCGATGACGCTGTAGCGCAAGACCTCCCGGCCAGTGCCCTCCAGCGAGCGGGCGAGCTCCAGGCGGACCTCCCCCGTGGCCGTGAATTTGACGGCGTTGTCGAGGAGATGGTCGAGCACTTGGCAGATTTTTTCGGGATCGCCGCAGGCCTCGGACGGCACGTCCGGTGCGACGGCCACGGTGAAGGCCAATCCCTTGGCCTCGGCCCGGGGGGCGCAGGCCTCGCCGGCCTGCCGGGCCAGGTCGGCCGGGACGTAAGGCCTAGTTTGCAATTGCAGGGTGCCGGAGTCCAGGCGCGAAATGGTCAGGACATCCTCGAGCAGGGTCAGAAGCGATTCGGCGGCCTGCTCGAGAGCGGCCAGATATTCGGACTGCGGGCCGGTGAGCCCGCTGTCGCGCAGCACGTCCACCATGCCGAGGATGGTGTTCATGGGCGTGCGGACCTCGTGGCTCATGACGGAGAGGAACCGCGTTTTGGCTTTGCTCGCCGTCTCGGCCGCCTCCTTGGCCTGGCGCAGCTCGCGCTCCATGTCCTTGCGTTCGGTGATGTCCATCATGACGCCGAGGAGGCAGGGCTCGCCGTAGGCGTCGAGGGGGATGCAGGAGAGCAGGCCGGTGGCCTTGCGTCCGTCCTTGAACCGCACCCGCAACTCCATGTTGCGGACGATGCCCTTGCGTTTGATGGTCCTGGCCACCCGTTCCCGGTCTTTCGGGTCCAGCCAGATGTCCAGGGATCTGTTGCTGCGGCCGATGACATCCTCCCGGGTGTAGCCGGTCATGTCGGTGAAGGTCTTGTTGATGTCGATGTAGCGCGCGTCCGCCTGGGTGGTGATGGCGATGACGGCGGGGGTGAGGTGGAAGATCTTGTCCAGCCGCTCGCGGCTTTCCCGCAGCATGGCTTCGGCTTCGAGCTCCTCGGTCACGTCCCTGGCGTAGATGGCCAGCCGGACCGGGGCGTCGGCCACGCCCGGCAGGCGGTACAGGACGCTGTCGTAGGTGCGCCCGCCCCGGATATCCCGGAAGCGGACGGTGCGGCCCGTGGTCATGGCCTCCGTGTAGTGCCGCCGGCGGGCAGCGGCGACGGCGGGTTCGGTCAGGTCCAGGATGACCCGGCCGCGCATGGAGGCGACGTCGCGGTCGAACCGCGCCGCCGCGGTGCGGTTGGCCGTGAGCACCCGGAAATCCTGGTCAAGGACCAGGATGGCGTCGCTTGTGGCGTCGAAGACCGTTTCGAGCAGGTCGTGCTGGGCGCGCAGGGCGCGTTCGGCTTCTTCGCGGCGGACGGTTTCGGCCCGCAGAAGGCGGTTGCGCCACAAGGCCAGGACCAGGGCAGTGACAAGGGCCAGGGCGAACAGGATGTCGACTGTGATGGTATGGGAAAGGTCGGTCCCAGCCTCGGCCGGGGCCGGAAGGCCGAGGAGGGCGGCGGGCAGCAGCCCGGCCCGGCCCGCTATCGCGGCTACATGAAGGCGTAGGCGCTGTGTCCGTGCTGGCGGCGCACCCGCTCGATCACGGCCGTGCGGTCCTCGGAGGCGTGCCCGCCGGGGCTGGTGGCGCAGACGAGTTCGGCCGGCGAAAAGCTGTAGCCGTTGAGGATGACGAAGCGGCGGCGCTCCCATTTGTTTTTGCATTCCCCAAGAGCCCAGCGAAAATCCTGGTCCTCATGGAGCCGGCTGACGAATTCCTTGGCGCTTTGCAGTGACATGGCTGCTCCTCCCTGTACGTGGCGCGGGCGAAGCAATGACCATGCCAATCCATGTCATACGGCTCCTCGAAAAGAGCTCTTTGATATTAACGGGTTGTGTTGTCGTTGTACGTCCGCTTCCCGCCCGCCCGGCCGGTCCGTTTCACCGGGGCAAACGGCCGCGCCAGGCGTCTGCATTTGGCAAACGCGGCCCCGGGTTACTTCGGATAGTTCGTATTGCAGTATTTCGCGCACCAGTTGTTGGCCATCATCACCGTGGACACGCACCCGTCGAACTCGTTGGGGACGTACAGGCGGTTGTAGACGTCCTGGCAGGCCTTGACACAGGCTTCCCGGGAGGCGTGTTTGACCGAGAGCACGTCCGTGTCGAATTCGTTGCAAATGGAAATGGTGTCGCAGGAGGCGCGTCGGCCGATGGAGGTGTAGCAAAAGCCCCGGAATTCGGAGTCGGTCAGGGGGCGCGCGGCGCAACCGGCAAGGCCGAGGGTGAGTCCGGCCAAAGCGAGTGCTAACAGCGTTTTCATGGGTTCCTTCCTTTTCGGAGCTCCGCGTCGGTTTTCCAAGTCCTGGTCGCGGACTCCGCCTGCATGCATATTATACTGTTTGACCGCGCGTTGGGAAGGGGGGCCGCCCGGTTGCGGCGGAAAGGGGCCGGGTACAAAATCTTGTACCGCCTGTCCGGGGGTTGGCTGGTCCGGTCAAGGATTCTGTACCCGAAACGACTGCCGCGGCCTGGAATTCTCTCCGCACCTTTCCTGCCAATACCTTGTTATTCCATGATGATTTTTTTTATTTTGAAGAAATGGGCGGGTTGGCCCCATCCTTGCTTATTAAAAAGTATCCTTCCTCCAAGAACGCAAATTTAGAAAAAGGACTTCCGGGATGGCGACCCGAAAGTCCTTTTTCGTTTGTGGCCGCTTCCCTGACGCCGCGACGGCCTGTGCCCGCAACCGGCCGGTCGGGGCGAAAAAAAAGGGGCGGCTGGCCGCGCGGCCGGGAAATCCCGGACATGCGCGGCCAGCCGCCCCGTCGCCCGCGGGCGTACAAATCCTTTGACCGCTACCGGCCGGCCGCCTTGGCCCAGGAGTCCCGAAGCGCCACCGAGCGGTTGAAGACCGGTTTTTGCGGCGTGCCGTCCTTGTCGGCGCAGAAATAGCCCAGCCGCTCGAACTGGATGTTCTCCCCGGCCGTAACGCCGGCCAGCGCCGGCTCGATCAGGGCGTCCTCGATCACTTCCAGGGAATCGGAATTGAGCCAGTCCTTGAAGTCGCCCTTGCCCTCGGACGGATTTTCCTTGGTGAACAGGCGGTCGTAGAGGCGCACCTCGGCCGGCTTGGCATGGGCGGCGGACACCCAGTGCAGCGTGCCCTTGACCTTGCGTCCGTCGTTGGACCAGCCGCCGCGCGTGGCCGGATCGTAGGCGCAACGCAATTCGACGACCTCGCCCGTGGCCGGGTCCTTTATGACGCCGGTGCAGGTGACATAGTAGGCGTAGCGCAGCCGCACCTCGGCCCCGGGGGCCAGACGGAACCATTTCTTGGCCGGGGTCTCCATGAAGTCGTCGCGCTCGACGTATATTTCCCGGGAAAACGGCACCGGCCGCGAACCCTGGGACGGGTCCTCGGGGTGGTAGGGGCAGTCGAAGGTTTCCACCTGGCCCTCGGGATAGTTCTCGATGACGACCTTGAGCGGCCGCAGCACCGCCATGACCCGTTTGGCCCGGCGGTTCAAATCCTCGCGCAGGCAGTGCTCCAACAGGGCCATGTCCACCATGTTGTCGGCCTTGGAGATGCCGATGCGCTCGCAGAAGTCGCGGATGGCCTCCGGGGTGTAGCCCCGGCGGCGGATGCCGCTTAAGGTGGGCAGGCGGGGGTCGTCCCAGCCGGTCACGTGCTTTTCCGTCACCAGCTGGATGAGTTTGCGCTTGCTTAAGACCGTATAGGAAAGGTTTAAGCGCGCGAATTCGATCTGCTGGGGATGCTGGGGCACGGGCAGGTTGTCGAGGACCCAATCGTAAAGCGGCCGGTTGTTCTCGAACTCCAGCGAGCACAGGGAATGGGTCACCCCTTCCAGGGCGTCGGAAATGCAGTGGGTGTAGTCGTACATCGGGTAGATGCACCACTTGTCGCCGGTGCGGTGGTGGGCGACGTGCTTGATGCGGTAAAGCACCGGGTCGCGCAGGACCACGTTGGGGCTTTGCATGTCGATTTTCGCCCGCAGCACCTTGGCCCCGTCCGGAAATTCGCCGGCGCGCATGCGGCGGAACAGGCCGAGGTTCTCCTCGGGCGTGCGGCCGCGATACGGGCTGTCCTTGCCCGGCTCGGTCAGGGTGCCCCGGTAGGCCCGGATCTCCTCCTGGGACAGGTCGTCGACGTAGGCCAGGCCCTTTTCGATCAGCATTTCGGCAAAGGCGTAGAGCCGGTCGAAGTAGTCCGAGGCATAGAACAGCCGGTCTTCCCAGTCGAAGCCGAGCCAATGCACGTCCGCTTTGATCGAGTCGACGTATTCCACCTCTTCCTTGGCCGGATTGGTGTCGTCGAAGCGCAGGTTGCACTGGCCGGAGAATTCCTTGGCCAAGCCGAAATTCAGGCAGATGGACTTGGCGTGGCCGATGTGCAGGTAGCCGTTGGGCTCCGGCGGAAAGCGGGTATGGACGCGGCCGGCCCATTTGCCGGTGCGCATGTCCTCGTCGATGATCTGGCGGATGAAATCCCGGGCCGGGGCGGCCCCGGCGGCGTCCTTGGCTTCCGCGTCGCGTGCGGTCATGGCTGTGCCTCGTTGCTTCTTAAGGAATGCGGCGGCCGGGCGGCCGCGAGAAGCGCGAAAAATAGGGCAAAAGCCGGGGACGGTCAAATGGGGCGGCCCCGTCCCGGACGCTTCCGGACGAGCCGGGGGCCGGGATCGGGGCCAGTTGGCGGACAGCGGCCGCGCTTTGGCGCGGGATGGTCAATTATTGGAAGATGTTGTTGGTGTTGACCCAGCCGTACATGTTCAGGGTCGGCACATGCACCAGGGCCCAGCCCTCACGGTCGTCCAGCAGGACGTCGACCTGGGTGCCGATGGGCATCTTGGCCAGCACGCCGCAGGAGAGGCCCTCGCAGTTGCGAAGCGGCAGCCCGGTGAAGCCGGCGTGGGCCGAGCGTTGCGGGGTCAGGGTCCAGGTCTCGGCCAGGATGGCCTGCTGTTGCGAAGACATGGCCGGGGCCTGTTGCATGGATTGGGCCTGGGCGGTCGCGGCCAGGGCGAAAGCGAACACGGCAACCCCGAACAGAAAACCGAAGATGCGCGTTTTCATGATGCAACTCCTCGTTTACGTTTCCCGACGGGCCATAAGACTGGCGTAGCTTTTCGCGGCGCGGCCGGTCCGCGCCACGGCGCTATGTCGCCGTTCCAGCCTGGAACGGCGAGACTGCCTTGTTCATAGCGCAGTTTTGGGGGTGGTCAAACTCTTTTTGTGAAAAAAGCGAAGTTGCGATTGCGCAAAAGTCTTTGAAATCTGCTGCGTTAATATTCATGTTCCATATATTTCAACACGTTGACAATTCGCGGTGCCTCCTGCAAAGCTCAAAGCATTCCTGTTGAGGCGGTGCCCATGTCTTTCGTTGCTTCCCTGTCTTCCTCAGGCGTGCCGGATGACGCCTTCAAGCGAGTCTTTCTTTCCTCCCCCAACGCCGCGCTCTTGCGGGATGCCGACGGCATGGTCATGGCCGTCAACACGGCCTTCGAGGCGCTTTTCGGCGTGGAGGCGGGCGAGATCGTGGGCCTGGACCTGCGCGAGGTGGTGCGGCCCATGGACGCGCGGGCCGAAGAGCCGGAAGGCGGGGCCTGGAATCTGTGCGGCGCGGCGCTCTTGCGCTGCACGCGCTGGAGCGCCGGGGAAAACGGCGCCGTGGACGTCAGCGTCTCCAATTTCACCGTGGGGGCCGTCGACGGCCGGCCCGTGTCCTGCATGCTCTTTCGGGACATCTCCACGCGGCGTCGGGCCGAGGAAAATCTGCGGGCCGCCGAGCGCAAGTACCGCTCCATTTTCGAAAACGCCGTGGAAGGCATCTTCCAGACGACGCCCGAAGGCCGCTATCTGGAGGCCAACCGGACCCTGGCCCGCATTTACGGCTTCGTCTCGGTGGTCGAGATGACGCAGCATTTTCGCGACATCGGAAGCCAGCTCTACGTCGATCCGGGCCGGCGCGACGATTTCGTGCGCCAGCTGTCCGCCCACGACCAGGTGCGCGATTTCGAATCCCAGATCCGCAAAAAGGACGGCGCCGTCATCTGGATTTCCGAAAACGCCCGGGTGGTGCGCGAGGCGGACGGCAAAGCGGCCTACTATGAAGGCACCGTCGTCGACATCACCGACCGCAAGCGGGCCGAGGAGAGCGCCGCCGCCCAACGCGCCTACTTCTCCCAGCTGTTCGCCAACTCCCCCCAGGCCATTTCGCTGATCGACATGCATCGCAACATCGTGGACGTCAACGCGGCCTTCGAAGACCTTTTCGGCTTTCGGGCAGTGGACCTCAAAGGCTTCGGCATGCGCGCCTTCATCGTGCCCGAGCCCCTGCTGACCGAGTGCGAAAACGTCCGCACCGCCATCCTGTCCGGCAAATCGGTCGTGCGCGAAACCTCGAGACGCCACCAGGACGGCCGGCTCATCCCCGTGTCCATGATCGGCTTCCCCATCCGGATCGCCGGCGAGACCCAGGGCATCGTCTACATTTACCAGGACATCTCCGAACGCAAGGCCTTCGAGGAGCAGATCACCCACCAGGCCTTCCACGACGCCCTGACCGGGCTCCCCAACCGCAGCCTGTTCGCCGACCGCCTGGAACGGGCGCTGACGCGCACGAGACGCCGCGACGACTACCAGTACGCGGTGCTCATGATCGACCTCAATAAGTTCAAGGGGATAAACGACACCATGGGCCATGCCGCCGGGGACCTGCTCCTGCGGGAAGTGGCGCGGCGGTTGGCCGGCTGCGTGCGCTCCATGGATACGGTGGCCCGGCTCGGCGGCGACGAATTCGCCGTCATTCTGGAGGAGCTCAAGTCGAAAAAAGAGGTCATGGCCGTTGTCGACCGCATCGGCGTGACCGTGGAACAGCCCTTTTGTCTGTGCGGCACTACGGTTTCGCCCGGGGCGAGCATCGGCATCGTGCTGCACACCCGGGACTACGCCGCGTCCGAGGATGTGCTGCGCGACGCCGATATCGCCATGTACCGGGCCAAGGAACAGGGCCGGCTGTCCATGATCTTCGACCGGCAAATGCACCAGGAAATCCTCGAGGCCATCACCCTCGAAGTCGACTTGCGCAACGCCCTCGAACAGAACCAGCTCCTGCTGCACTACCAGCCCATCGTGGACGTCAAAACCGGCGATATCGCGGGGTTCGAAGCCCTGGTGCGCTGGGACCACCCCAGCCGGGGCCTCGTGCCGCCGGTCAAATTCATCCCCCTGGCCGAGGAGACCGGGCTCATCGTGCCGCTCGGCCGCTACGTCATCGACGAAGCCTGCCGCCAACTGCGCGCCTGGCAGCTGGAAATGCCCGAAGCCGCCCATCTCACCGTCAGCGTCAACGTCTCCTGCCGCCAGTTCGTCAAGGACGGCCTGGTCGAACACGTGGCCGGCGTACTGGCCGAAACCGGATTGGCCCCTTCCTGCCTCAAGCTCGAGATCACCGAATCCGTGCTCATGCACGACGCCCGGGTCACCGCCCGGGAACTGCAACGCCTCAAAGACCTGGGCGTCAAAATCGCCATCGACGACTTCGGCACCGGCTACTCCTCCCTGTCCTATCTGCGCCAGCTCCCCATCGACCAGCTCAAGATCGACCGCTCCTTTATAAGCGGCCATGAATGCAACGACGAAAGCCAGGAAATCGTCAAATCCATCATCTCCCTGGCCCGTAGCCTGGGGCTGACCGTGGTCGCCGAAGGCGTGGAATGCCCCGACCAGCTCGACCGGCTGCGCCTGGCCGACTGCGACAAAGCCCAGGGATTCATGTTCTCCCGCCCCCTGGACAAGGACGCCGCCCACCGCCTCATCCGCGGGAACGGGTAAGAGCGGAACCGGGGCGCCGCCCCGAACCCCCGGCAGGGGAGGCGCTGCCTCCCCCGCACCCCACCGCCGAGGGGCCACGGGCCCCCCGGACCCCCCTTCTCGGCTCTGGCTTGTCGGGAATGGCATTGGTTGTCGGGGAGTCGGTTGGGTAAAGATGGAGGCGGAATTTGTCGGGACGGTGCGTGTCGCTGCGCGACAAGCTCGTCCCAAGCAAATTCCGCCTCCACCACGCCGGTCGCCCCAAGGGGGCGACATTCAGAAAAAATCTCTTGTTCTTAAAATGCGGCGCTTCGCCGCTGGCGTGGTTGTTGCCGCAATCGCGTCCGGCGTCGAGGCGCGAAGCGCCTCGTGTCGCCGGGCCGATTGCGGCAACAAACGTTCGGCGTCCGCCGCCGAACGACATCGGCCATCCCGTCCTCTCCGCTCCAGCACCACCCGCCAGACCAGCCCGGTAAAGGGGGGACCGGGGGGCATCAAGCCCCCCGGCGGGGGTGCGGGGGCGGAGCCCCTGCGTCTCTTCTCTTCTCTCCGCTCCTCTAGTCGACGTATTTCTTGGCGTAGGCGGCGTCGTTGTAGAGTCCGGCGCCGTATTGTTTCTTGCCGTAGTTGCCGATGATGTGCTGGCCTTCGGGGGAGGCGACGAAGGCGATGAATCCGGCGGCCAGGTCGGAAGTCGGCTTGCCGTCTTTTTGGCCGCACAGGGCGTGGTAGGTGTTGACGAGTTTTTTATCGCCGGAGAAGAGCACCTTGAGTTTGGGCATGTTTTTTTGTTCGGCCACCCAGGTGCTGCTGTCGGTCATGAAGTAGCCGCCCTCGTCGTTGGCGCGTTTGAGGGTGGCGGTCATGAAGTCCTTGGTGACGATGTACCAGTCTCCGGCCGGCTCTATGCCGGCGTCCTTCCATATGCCGAGTTCTTTTTTGTGGGTGCCGGAGTTGTCGCCGCGCGAGAAGAATTTGGCTTTGGCTTTGGCGATGTCCCGGTAGGCGTCGGCGGCGGTTTTGGCTTTGGCAATGCCGGCCGGGTCGCTTGCGGGGCCGACGATGAAAAATTCGTTGGACCCGAGCAGGGTCGGGCAGCCGGCCCAGCCTTCGGCCACGGCTTTTTTCTCGGCGGCCGGGGCGTGGACCATGATCATGTCCACCTTGCCCGCTTTGAGCAGGTCGAGGGATTGGCCGGAGCCGGCCTTGATCCAGTCGAGGCGGCAGCCCGCCTTGGCGCAGTAGGCGTTGCCGAGGATTTTGAGCAGCCCCAGTTCGCCGGGGCTGCCGGTGGCGAGGGTGAAGACTTTGGGACCCGGGCCGTAGGAGGCCGCGACGGGCGGCTCGGCCTGGGCGATCCGGGCAGCGATCAAAAGCAAGAACGCAAAGGCCAGGTAACGCAGTGTACGCATGGGGAACCTCCTTTATGATTTCGAGAACATATGAAATAGTGATTTGTGCGTCTATCGTTTCGTAAGAATACTATTAATAATCAATAATTTATGTTGGAAATGATAGAAGGTCAAAAAAAGGAAAAAAGCTCCTTTACACGTAATATGATTACGTGTTTGTATACATTTCCGCGAGGGAGCCGTCCCTTGTCGCCATTATGAAACGATCCGGATTCGCCACCGCTTTTGGCCGCAGACTGCGCCATTTGCGCCGGTTGGCCGGCCTGACCCAGGCCGCGCTGGCCGGACAGTCCGGTGTTTCCCTGGAACATCTCAACAAAATCGAACGCGGCGCGGCCGCGCCGTCGCTTGCCGCCGTCGAGTCCCTGCAACAGGCCTTGGGCGTGGAGCCGGCTTCGTTGTTTCTTTTTTCCGGCGAGGGGCGGGCCGAGGCGGAAGTCGGCCCGTGTGCCGGTTCCTCGCCCCGGGTCGGTATTTTCACCTGGCGTCCGGACTCCGGGTTGGTCCGGGCCGCGCCGTCCCTGCGTCGTCTGCTTGGCCAGGCCGGGCACGCGCGCCAGGAGCCGCCGGCCGTTTTTTTCGAAGCGTTGTTTCCGCTGGATGCCGAGCGGGTGATGGCCGCGTTTGACGCCCTGGAAAAGCCGAGTGACCGTCAGGTGTTGATGTCGCGCTTTCGCCGGCGCGACGGCGAGATGCGCCAGGGCACGCTGACCCTTGAGCTTTTCGCCGAGGAGCGGGGCGGCAGGCGGGTCGGCGTCGGCGTGGTGGCCGACATTTCCGAATCCCTGCGCCTGCAGCGGCTGGTGCGCGGCGAGGGAGAGCTGATCGATCGCCGGGTGCGGGAGCGCACCGCCCGTCTGGAGCGCATGGTGGAGCGCCTGGGCCGGGAGAAGGCCGAGGTGGAGGCGCGGGAGCGCCGCTACCGGGGGAGTTTTCACAGCGCGCCCTTGGGCATGTTCCACTCCACGCACGAAGGCGGCTATCTGGACGCCAACCAGGCGTTGGCCACGCTTTACGGCTACGACAATCCCGACGCCCTGCGCCGCCGGGTCAAGGATATCGCCCGGCAGATCTACGACGATGCGGCGAGAAGGGAGATTCTGACCCGGCTGTTGGCCGAACATGGCCATGTCAGCGGGTTCGAGGCGACCGTGCGCCGTCGCGACGGGACGTTGGTGTCCACCCGGCGCGACGTGCGGGCCGTGACCGGCTCCGAAGGGGAAATCCTTCATTACGAAGGCTTCGTCCAGGACGCCACGGCCCTGGACAATGCCGGGCAGTACCTGCGCCGTTACGTCCGCATCATCGCCGCCTCGTCGGACATGGTGGCGCTTGTCGATACGGACGGGCGGTATCTCTTCGTCAACGACGCTTATGTCAGGGCTTTCGGCCGGGAGCGCGAGGACATCCTGGGACGCCGGATCGGGGATTTTCTGGGGCATGCCTTCTACGAGGCGACCGTGGCCCCGCAGCTGGCCAAGTGCCTGTCAGGCACGCCGGTCATGTACGAGACATGGACCGAACTGCCGGCCCTGGGCCGCCGCTACCTCAGCGTGCATTTCGCCCCCTGGCTGGAGGATGACAAGCCTTGCGTGGTGACCAGCGTCAGGGATATGACCGAAACCCGGCTGGCCGTGGAGGAGCTGCGCGAAAGCGAGAAAACCACTTCCATCCTTTATCGCGTTTCCAGCGCCGTGGCCTCGGAAGAGGACATGCAGGTCCTTTTCCACACGATTCATGGCATTCTCGGCGAGGTCGTCGACGCCGACGAATTTTTCATCGCCCTCGTCGACCAGAAGCACGACCGCCTGGAATATGTGTACCATGTCAGCGCCAACGAGCCCGCGCCTCCGCCCCTGGAGCACGTAAAAAGCCTCGTCACCCCGCTGACCCGCGACAATTTCAGCGACTTCAAGGGGGCCGACGCGCTTGTCGAGGTGATGCGCACGGCCCATCCTCTGCGCGTCACCCGCCGGGGCATGCGGCTCTCCGGCATCACCTGTTCCCGGCGTACGCCCGAGGTCTGGCTCGGGGTGCCCATCCGGGTGCGCCAGGAGGTGCTCGGGGTCATGGCCGTCCTGCATTACACCGATGCGACGCGCTATGGCCGCAAGGATGCCGAGCTGCTGTTGTCCGTGGCCGAACAACTGGCCCTTGGCGTGGAGCGCCGCCGCACCCTGGACGCCTTGTGCGCCGCCAAGGAGGAGGCCGACCGGGCCAACGAGGCCAAAAGCCGGTTTCTGGCCAGCATGAGCCATGAGATCCGCACGCCCATGAACGCGATCCTGGGGCTGACGGAAGTGACGCTGCGCACGCGGCTGTCGGAGGAGCAGCGCGACTATATCGACACGGTGCGCGACTCGGCCCGCCATCTGCTCGACATCCTCAACGACATCCTGGATTTCTCCAAAATAGAGGCCTGCCAGATGACCGTAGACGTGGTGGACTACGACCTGCACGAGCTGCTGCGCCGCGTCATCAAGACCCTCGGCGGCGCGGCCCGGGACAAGGGCCTGTGGCTGACCCTGGACATCGACGTCGGCGTGCCGCGAAACGTGCGCGGCGATCCGGGCAAGGTCCGGCAGGTGCTCGTCAACCTCGTCGGCAATGCCGTCAAGTTCACCGAGGCGGGGGGCGTGACGGTGCGGGCCGCCCTGATGATGCCCGGGGCCGGCGGCCTGCCGCTTTTGGGCGTGGAGGTGGCCGATACGGGCATCGGCATCCCGGCCGAGATGCGCGAAGCCGTTTTCGAGAGTTTTCGCCAAGCCGACAATTCCACGGCCCGCCGGTTCGGCGGCACGGGCCTGGGCTTGGCCATCAGCCGGGAGCTGGCCCGCCTCATGGGCGGCGACATCCACGTGCGTTCGACGCCGGGAGGCGGCAGCCTGTTCACCTTCACCGTCGCCTTCGTGCCCGGCGCGTCCCTGCCGGAGGCCGATACGCCGCCCGGGAGCGACATCGCCGCCCCTTGCCGGCCGTTGCGGGTGCTTGTGGCCGAGGACAATCCGGTCAACATCAAGCTCATGTCCATCCACCTCAATAAGCTCGGACACACGGCCGTGGTGGCCACCTCCGGCGAGGCGGCGCTGGCGCTCCTGGCCGCCGGGGGTTTCGATCTGGTGCTCATGGATGTCGAGATGCCGTCCATGGACGGCCTGACCGCCGCCAGGGTCATCCGGGCCGGTGGAACCGACGACGCGCCCATCGCCTGCAAGGACATCCCCATCATCGCCGTGACGGCCCATGTCACGTCCGAGGCGCGCGAGGCCTGCGCGGCGGCCGGCATGGACGACTATGTGGGCAAGCCCGTCAATCTGGAGGAGCTTGGCCATATCATCGACCGGCTGGCGGCCCGGGGCGAGGCGGCCGGGCAGGGCATGCCCTGCGGGCGCGAGCCCGACCAGCCCAAAGGCGTGTTGGACGTGGATTGGGCCTTGCGCCGCATGGGCATTGAGCGGGAAATGTTCGCCCCGATCCTGGCCGCTTCACTGGATGAATTCGAAAAACGCCTGAAGGCGGCCGGTCGCGCCCTGGCCGGCGGCGACAGGGAGAACTTGCGGCTGCACGCCCATACCCTCAAGTCCATCGCCGCCACCATGGGCGCGGGGGAATGTCTGCGCCTGGCCGTATCCTTGGAACAGGCCGCCGGGGAAGAGACGCCGCGGGCGCTTGCCGATCTGTTGGCGCGACTCGGCCGGGCGCTCGCGGACGTGGCCGGAGCCGGCGGATCTTGACGCCGTCTGATGCAGATGAGATTATATCTGAATTGATAATCAGCAGCCCCGAGAGGGGCTGGCATGGGATGCCCAAATGCCGACATTGCTTATTGCCGACGACTCCATGTTCCAGCGTTTCCAGGCGGCCAAGGTCGCCCGGGAGGCCGGATTCGACGTCATCGAGGCCAAGGACGGCGCGGAATGTCTGCGCCTGGCCCGCGAGCACCGACCCCAGGCGCTGTTGCTCGACCTCAACATGCCCGACCCAGGCGGCATGGCCGTCATGGAGATCCTGGCGCGCGAGCTGCCGGACATCGCCGTGGCCGTGGTCACGGCGGACATTCAGGAAACCACCCGGAGCCGTTGCCTGGAGCTTGGGGCCAAATGCTTTCTCAACAAGCCGCTGGACGCCGCGGACCTGACGCGCGCCCTCGGCGCGTTGCTTCAGTAGCGCCGCGTTCTTGAAGCCTGTGCACACGCTCTTTTAAGAGAATCATTTCATCAAATTGATTTCCCTGTAAAAATGCTTCTGTATTTTTACGGGCTCAACACGAGCGCCGGGACGGCGCGGAACGGTCATGCCCCTTTCCCCATTGCAACTCGATATCCTGCAGGAACTTATCAATATCGGCGTCGGGCGTGCCGCCGGCATGCTCAACCAGATGGTCAACACCCATATCCAGTTGCAGGTGCCGGTGCTCAAGGTGGTTTCCACCGCCGAACTGGCCGCCATGCACGCCGGCCGGGCGAATACGCTTTTTTCCGTGGTGCAACTTCAGTTCTCCGGTGGTTTCGCGGGGATAAGCGCCTTGGTTTTCCCGCCGGAATCCGCCTCCAAGCTCGTGTCCGTGGTGCTCGGCAAGGAGGGCATGGGCTGTGACGAGGCCATGCGTTGCGGCACGCTTCAGGAAGTGGGCAACATCGTTTTAAACGGCGTCATGGGCTCCATCGCCAACATTCTCAAGGAGCCGCTCCATTTCGCTCCCCCGGATTTCGTCGAGGCCGACATCACCGACATCATTGGCCGGCAGTCGAGCATGATCCTCGTGGCCTGCACCCAGTTCAGCATCAAGGACCACCTCATCGAAGGCGAGGTCCTGATCATCTTCAGCCTGTCCTCGTTCGACGCCCTGCTCGCCGCCATCGATTCCCTGGCCGGCACGGCCTGAGGGCAGGGACGGGGGGAGGATGCGAGAGGGGGACCCTTTTTTCAAAAAGGGTCCCCCTCTCGCGCTCTCCCCTCCCCAAAACTTTAACGGTGACAGGTGTGGTGACAATAACAGCCCATACCCGTTAAAGTCTTTAGGAGGGGGGTCTGGGGGGAACCCTTTCTACAGAAAGGGTTCCCCCCAGCTCTTCTACCCCGTGACGAGCTTCACCATGGAAGCGATGGCCCCGGGGACGATGGTGTCCAGGGTCATCAGCGCCGTGAGTCCGATGAGCCCGGCCATCGTCACCCAGGCCACGGTGTTAAATACCGGGCCGTTGACGAATTTTCCCATCAGCCGCTTGTCGTTGACCAGCAGCAGCATGAGGATGAGCACGAAGGGCAGCACCACGCCGTTTATGACCTGCGAGACGTACATCACGGCCAGAAGCGGCATGCCCGGGAGGAGGATGGTCAGCGCCCCGATGACGATGCTGATGGTGAAAAGCCAGAAGAATTCCGGAGCCTTGCGAAAATCCTTGTCGATGCCGAGCTCCCAGCCCATGGCCTCGCAGATGTAGTAGGCCGTGGACAGCGGCAGGACGCCGGCGGCGAAGAGCGAGGCGTTGATGAGCCCCACCGCGAAAAGTCCCGAGGCGTATTTGCCGACCAGCGGCTCCAGGGCCTTGGCCGCGTCGGCGGCGGTCTCGATGGGCAGCCCCTGGCCGAAGATCGAGGCGGCGCAGGCCACCACGATGAAAAGCGCCACGGCCACGGCGAACAGGCAGCCGAAAATGACGTCCAGGCGCGTGTAGCCGTATTTCTCGGCGGTGATCCCTTTTTCCACCACGGCCGCCTGCTGGTAGAACTGCATCCAGGGGGCGATGGTCGTGCCGACCAGGCCGATCATCATGGCCACGTACCCGCCGTCGGCCCGGAAGCTCGGCGTCACCGAGGCCTTGGCCACCTCGAGCCAGGGCACGTCGGCGGAAAGCGCCGCCAGGGGATAGGCCAGGTAGATCACGCAGGCGACCAGAAAGACGCGCTCCACGATGCGGTACGAGCCCTTGACGATAAGCAGCCAGACCAGGACCGCGGCGATGGGCACGGAGACGAACTTGGAGACGCCGAAAATCTCCATGCCGGCGGCGATGCCGGCGAACTCCGAGATGGTGTTGCCGAGGTTGGTCAGAAACAGCGCGATCATGATGTAAAACGTGGTGCGAAGGCCGAACGACTCCCGGATGAGGTCGGACAGTCCCTTGCCCGTGACCGCGCCCATGCGGGCGCACATCTCCTGGACCACCACCAGCGAAATGGTGGTGGGGATGAGCATCCACAACAGCGAGTAGCCGTATTGGGCGCCGGCCAGGGAGTAGGTGGTGATGCCGCCGGCGTCGTTGTCCACGTTGGCCGTGATGATGCCAGGCCCAAGAATAGCTAAGAACATCAATATGTTGCGTCGAGAAAGCTTTTTGAACGGCGAAACGAGATCGGAAGCGGTCATGATGCAAATCCTCTTGGGCGCGCGTGCGGCCTACAGCGCGGCGAACCGCTTCCGGGTCACGGATTCGGGCAAAAACATCTCCAGCACGTCGTCGGCCGGCACGATCCCGGCCATGTGTCCGGCGTCGTCGAGCACGGGCACGGCGAGCAGGTTGTACTTGGCGATGATCTCCATCACGTCGTGGGGCGTGGCGTCGACGGACACGGCCTTGAGGCCCACGGTCATGATCTCGGCCACGGGGGTCTTGGGCGGGGCCAGAAGCAGCCGCTTGAGCGTGACCACGCCAAGCGGGGTCTCGTCGCCCCGGATGACGTAGACGTAGTAGATGTTGTCGACTTCGGCCCCGACGAGGCGGACGTAGTTGATGGCCTCCTCGGCGGTCATGGCCGGGGGCACGGAGGCGTAAAGGTTGTTCATGAGGCCGCCGGCCGTGTCTTCCTCGTGTTCCAGGAGTTCCTGGACCATCTCGGCGTCGTCGGCGTCCATGAGGTCGAGCAGTTCCTTGGCCTTTTCCTCGGGCAGGTCGCCGAGCAGGTCGGCCGCCTCGTGGGGCTCCATCTCCTCCAGGATGTCCGAGGCCCGCTCGCTGTCGAGCTGGCTTATGACCTTGACCCCGAGTTCGGGGTCGAGTTCGCCCATGGTCTCGCCCAATGTTTCGGGGTCGAGGGCGCCGAGCATGGCTCCGGCCTCCTTGTGGGGGAGTTGGGCCAGGATCTCGGCGATGTCGGCCGGGTGCATGTCGGTCAGGCGTTCGCGGGCCACGGTCAGGGTGAGGCGGTCGGCGTTGGGGTCGAGCTGGGCCACGTAGCGCCAGTCGATCTCGCGCGTCGGGAGGCTCGCGCCGAAAAGCCCGGCCAGCCGGTTCCAGAAGCGCAGCATGCCGAGCCTTCTGGCCATGCCGCGAAGGCCCACGTCCACGGCGGCCAGGAGCAGGTTCGCGCCCCGGGTGACGAGCTTGAGGTCGTTGACCCGCACCACCTTGGCTCCGTCCACATCCACGATCTGGCGGTCGAGGATGTCGCGGCGCAGGCGGATGTCCGGGGAATCGGCCAGGTGGGCGTCGGCGTGGCCGGCCACGTCCGGGTCGGCCGAGACCACCACCGGGGTGAAGAGGGTGACCGCGCTCCAGGGGATGAAGCGGCGTTCATGGCCTTCGCGGATGAAAAGCCCGGTGACCATGGGCAGGGAATCGCCCGGGACCAGGCGCAAATCCTCCAGGCGGCCGAGGGCCGCGCCGGACGGGTCGATGACGGGACGCCCCAGCATGGAGCTGATGTAGACTTCGCTCATGGCAAGCCTCCTCATGGGTAAAACGCGCGCGCGACGGGCGCGACGCATGCATTTTCTGCCCGCGGCGCGCGGCCGGCGGACACGATGCGCGAATGAGGGAATCTGTCAGCGGGCGAAATTCGCCCATGGCCCTACGCGAAGGGCGGGAGGCTTAATGAGGGAGGTTCCAGGGCGGCGCCGCCGGAAACGGCGCACAGCCTGCGGGAACAGGGAAAGATCTGCGCATGCCCGAGGAGGCAGGCGCACAAAAGGGGCCGCGAGGCGATATGACGGGACCGGATGAAGAATGCTTTCATCGGGCGCCTCCTTTGCCGCCGCCCATCCGGCGGGGCTGGCGGAGGCGACCTGTTTCCCGGACGGGAGGGCAGGCGTCGGCGCGGGCCGAGTCGGCGGGAGGCGTTATCTCAAAAGAATCCGCAACACCGTATGGTTATTGCGACAACTACTGTACGGCTCGTCCATTTTTTCCTCAAAAGGGTTTCCGTGTTGGTTGGGCTGTAAGCTCCCCCGGGACGCTTGTCAACCGATCCGGGCCGAAACGGCCTGGACCGCCGCGTCGAAGATGCCGGCGACGCCGTCGCCGCCTGATCCCGCGCCGCCCGTTTTGTTTTTCGCCTTGGCGTATTCGAGCTTGAGCTGGACCAGCTGGGTCTCGAGCAGCATTTGCCGGGCCTGTTTTTCCTCGTCGGGCATGGAGTCGGCGTCAAGCTCTTTGAGTTGCTTTTCGAGATCCTCGATGCGTTCCTTGAGCTGCTTGAGGGTGGCGTCGGCGGTATCGTCGTCAGCGGAGGAGGAGCGCGCGGAATCCTAGGATGCCCGGGTCGGCATTTTCCGGCCGGACGCGCTTAGGCGGGGGCGCGGCCTTTGCCGGGGGATACTACCGAATGAGCCGCCGGCGCATGCCGGCCAGGGCCAGGGGCAGGAAGGCCAGGAAGAACGCGGCCAGGACCAGGGCGTGGACCAGGGAGGCGGCGCGCAGGCTGCCCAGGCAGGCGGCCCGGGCCAGCTCGGCCAGATGGTAAAGCGGCATGGCGGCGGCGATATGGGCGGCCCAGGCGGGCAGGGCGTCGACGGGGAAAAAGGTGCCGGAAAAAAGAAACATAGGGGTGATAATCAGGAAAATCGGGATGTTGAACATATCGATGGAGCCCGTGACGCTGGTTACGGCCATGCCCATGGCTCCGAAGGCCAGCCCGCCGAGAAGGGCGATGGGCAGGCAGGCGAGCGCCTGCCAGCTCGGGGCGTAGCCGAGCCCGGCCACAACCGCGAGCATGAGCGTGGCGGCGATGCCCGAGCGGGTCGCGCCCCAGACGATCTCGGCCACGATGATTTCCTCGAGGGACAGCGGCGTGGCTAAAAGCGCGTCGTAGGTCTTCTGGTAGAACATGCGCACGAAGGAGGCGTAGGTCGTCTCCATGAAGGCCTGCCACATGGCTGTGGCGGCAATCAGCGCCGGGGCGAAAAAGCGGATGAAGCCAAGGGGCCTGCCGTGCCAGGTCACGTCGGAAACGAGTCCGGAGAACCCGACGCCGAAGGCGAGCAGGTAAAAAAGCGGCTCCAGAAGCGGCGGCAGAAAATTGATGACCCAGATGCGGCGATAGACCAGCAGGTTTCGCCGCCAGACCGTCCAAAAAAGGCTTGTGAAACGGGCGTCCGCCGTCATTCTCGAAGCTCCCTGCCGGTCAGGCGCAAAAACACGTCCTCAAGGGTGGCCGGACGAAACATGCCCAGCTCCGGGCAAAACCGCTCGCGCAAGGCGAGCAGGGCGGCCCGGTCGTCGCCGTAGACCAGAAGCCGGCGGCCCGACCGGTCGAAACGCCAGGCCTCGCGGGCGACGGTCTCGACGAAGTCCTCGCCGGGCGACTCCACCTCCAGCACATGGCGTCCGGCGTGCCGCGCGATAAGGCCGCGCGGGTCGCCCTCGGTCGTCACCCGGCCGTGGTCGACGATGCACAGCCTGTCGCAGAAGCGCTCGGCCTCCTCCATGGCGTGGGTGGTGAGCAGGATGGTGAGCCCCTGGCGCTTGAGGTCGAGCAGCCGGTCCCAGAGCGTGTTTCGCGACTGGGGGTCGAGGCCCGTGGTCGGCTCGTCGAGGATGAGCAGGTCCGGCTTGTTGATGATGGCCCGGGCGAGCATGAGCCGGCGGGCCATGCCGCCGGAAAGCTCCTCGTAGCTGAGGCGCTTTTTTCCTTCCAGGGCGAAAAAGGACAGCAGCGATTCGGCCCGGGAAAGCGCCTCCCGTTTGGGGATGCGGAAATAGGCGGCGAAAACGAGCAGGTTTTCGAGCACGCTTAAGTCCGGGTCCAGGGTGTTGGCCTGCTGGCACACGCCGAGCCGGGCCCTGATGCGGCGAAAGGCCGTGGCCACGTCCAGGCCGAAGACGCGGATGTTCCCGCCGCTTAAGGGCGAGAAACCGTAGATCATGCGGATGGTGGTGGTCTTGCCCGCGCCGTTCGGCCCGAGCAGGCCGAAACATTCTCCGCGCGCCACGGAGAAGCTCACGCCGTCCACGGCCGTAAACGTCCCGAAATTTTTGCGTGCCCCGGTCACTTCGAGCACCGGGGCGGAAGTCGTCTCGCGCATGGGGGCTTCTACCCCAAGCGTCGCCTTCCCGCCAGAGGCGCGATTTGTCCGTTTCGCGGCATGGCGGGTCGGGACGGCGACAGACGCGGGATACGGAACCGGGCTAGAGCCGCCAGTATCGTCTCCCGTCTTGCCGTATTGTCATGCAGGGGAAAGGTCGGGAGGAGACTTTTATGGTATGAAAAGAAAAAAGGAGGCGTCATCATGTTCGCAGGGCTGTTCGAACCCATCCATCTGCTGCTTATCCTCGGCGTGGTCCTCATCATCTTCGGGCCGGGCAAACTGGCCAACGTGGGACACGACCTGGGCAAGGCGGTGCGGGATTTCCGGGCCGCCACGGAAGCCCGGGACGTGACGCCGGAAGTCGCGGCGGCCGCCAAGCCGGTTGAAGAGGGGAATGCGAGAGGGGAAACCCTTTAAAAAGGGCAGTAGCCCCTCTCGCGCTCTCCCCTTCCTCAATTTTTCAGTGATTACAGCTGGTGTGCGGATGGCTCGCTGTAATTGTTAAAAGTCTTTGGAAAGGGGGTCCGGGGGGAAACCTTTCTTCAGAAAGGTTTCCCCCCGGCGGCCTCCATCTCTTTCCTCACCTCTCCCTCCTCTTCTCCACCCGGGCGGGCGGCGCATTCGGCGAAGACCCGGGTGTGGCAGCAGGCGCAGCGCTCGGGGTCCAGGCGCGAGATGATGCCGGCGATAGCCGTGGATTTGTCCGGAAAGACATTTTGCGGCCCGATGCGGGCCAGGCAGCCGCCACGCCGCAGCAGCTCCAGCACTTCCGACTTGAGCGAGCAGAAAAAGATTTCCCGTCCCGAAAGCCGCATGGTCCCGGCCTCGTGAAACAGCATGTGGCAGCCGCCGGCATCGATGAAATTGATGCCCGAGCCGAGGATGAGGATGTGGCACTGTTCCGGGCTTTTTTCGGCGATGCGGTGCAGTTCCTCGGCGATATGGTTGACCGCGCCGAAAAAGATCGAGCCGTCCAGGCGCAGGATCTTGAGTTGCGGGCACTCGGGCAGGGGGCGGCGGCGCACGTTGACCAGCGCCCGGTGGGGCGAGTCCGGGTCCGGGGCCAGGGTGATGAAGTGGGGATGGCTGGTGCGGCGCAGGTAGAGCAGGAGCGACAGGATCACGCCGGCGTAGATGGCGAATTGGAGCTCCGTAAAAAGCGTGGCCAGAAGCGTGGCCAGAAGCACCCCGGCCTCGCCCTTGTCCGTTTTCACGATGTGGCGGATGGCCGGGATGTTGATGAGCCCGGCGGCCACGACCAGGATGACGCCGGCCATGGAGGCGATGGGCAGGGCGGCCGAGAGCGGGGCGATGAGCAGCACGATGGCGGCCAGGAACACGGCCGAGAACACGGCGGCCAGCGGGGTCTTGGCTCCGGCGTCGAAGTTGACGCCCGTGCGGGTGAACGATCCCGAGGTGGCGTAGGCCGAGAAGAAGCTGCCCACGACGTTGGCCAGGCCCTGGCCGATGAATTCCTGGCTGTTGTCGATGTGCTGGTGGGAGCGGGTGGCCACGGCCCGGGCGATGGACACGGCCTCGGCCAGCCCCAGCATGCCGACGGCCACCGCGCCGGGGACCAGGATGCGCAGCGTGTCCAGGTCGAAGCGCGGCAGGGACAGGGGGGGCAGCGAGGCGGGCAGCGCGCCGACCAGGGCCACGCCGTGGGCCGGGCCGTTGATGGCCATGGAGACCAGGCTGCCGATGACCATGGCCAGAAGCAGGGCCGGGGCCTTGGGGTTCAATTTGCGGATGGCCACGGCGCAAAAAAGCGTGGTCACGCCGATGCACAGCACGCGCGGATTGACGTCCGGCAGGTGGCTTATCAGCGCGATCCAGGTGTCCAGGAACGAGCCGCCCCGGGGCAGGGTCAGGCCGCAGAAATGCCCGAGCTGGCTGGTGGCGATGAGGATGGCCGCCCCGGCCATGAATCCCGTGACCACGGAGTGGGAGACGAAATTGACCACCCCGCCGAGCCGGGCCAGGCCCAGGCCCAGCTTGAAGATGCCGGCCAGGAGCGTCAGCGCCAGCACGAGGTTCAGGTAGTCGGGGCTTCCCGGCGCGGACAGCTGGCTGACGTTGGCGAAGATGACCAGGGAGGCGGTGGTGGTGGGGCCGGAAATGAGGTGGAACGAGGAGCCGAAAAGGGCGGCCACGACCACCGGCACCATGGCCGCGTACAGGCCGTAGACCGGCGGCAAGCCGGCGATGGCGGCGAAGGCCACGCCCTGGGGCAGCACGATCACCGCGCCGGTGAGCCCGGCCCACAGGTCGGCGCGCGCCGTGCGGCGGTTGACCAGGGGCCACCAGGACAAAAACGGCAGGATATGGGGGAGGGCGGCCTTGATGCGGTCGCCGCGGGTTTTGGGGCGGGGAAGTTCGCATTGCTCCATGACGACGTGCTCCAAAAAAGACGATTGTCATCACAATACCCCGGCGTCGGTGCAGGTCAACCCGTGGGCTTTTTGGAACAAGGCCCCGTTTCGTAATCGTCGCTGGCCTGCCGGCCCAAAACGGCATATGCCGGAGAAAACCGAAGTCCGCCGTCGCGACGGCATTGCCGGCGCGCGCGGGCTTGATCGCGGGGGAGTTTCGCCATGCCCGATGCCGTGCTGGTCAGCGATTTCGACGGGACCATGACCGCCGACGATTTTTACCGACTGGTCGCGACGCGCTTGTTGCCGCCGGAAGCGCTTGCGCCCTGGGACGAATACCGGGCCGGTCGGATGACCCATTTCCAGGCGCTCAAAACGATTTTCAGCCGCATCCGCGCGCCCGAGGAAGATGTCCTGGCCGTGGTGGCGGACATGGGGCTCGACCCGGGCCTGGCCGCCTCCCTGGACAAGCTGCGCCGGGGCGGCTTCGAGGTTGTCGTGGCCTCGGCCGGCTGTGACTGGTACATCCGCCGGCTTCTGGCCGGGGCCGGGGTGACCCTCGAGGTGCACGCCAACCCCGGAACCTACCGGCCGGGCGGGCCGCTGGTCATGGACGCGCCGCCGGCCTCGCCCCTGACCTGCCCGGAGACGGGCGTGGACAAGGCGGCGGTGGTGCGCGACGCGGCCTCGCGGGCGTCGGTGGTGGCCTTTGCCGGGGACGGGTTCGCCGATCTGCCGGCGGCGCTGCTCGTGCCGCGCGAACGGCGTTTCGCTCGGGCCGACCTGGCCCAGGCGCTTGCGGCGCGCGGCGAGACGTTCCGGACGTTTTCGGTCTGGTCGGACATCGCGGACATGCTGCTGGCCGGGGAGGCGAGGACGTGAAGACGATTTCCGTGCCGGGGCTCGTGCGCATCAAGCCCGGGGCGATCGCCCGACTTGGCGTGTATCTGCGCCGGGCCGGGCACAGGCGGGTGCTGGTTCTGGTGAGCACGGGGCTGCCGGAAGCCATTGGCCAGGCGGCCCGGGCCGGCATGGCCGGCGAAGGGGTGGAGGTCGCGCACTGGGAGGAAGCGGCGGACAACCGCTTCGAGGACGCGGCCGCCGGGTTCGCCGCGCTGCCCAAAAAAATCGCGGCCGTGGTGGGCATCGGCGGCGGCAAGGCCCTGGACATGGCCAAGTACCTGGCCTTTCTGGCCAGGCTTCCCTATTACGCTGTGCCCACCTCGCTTTCCAACGACGGGTTTTGCAGCCCCCAGTCGAGCCTGACCATGGGCGGCAAGCGCCGGTCCCTGGCCGCGGCCCTGCCCCAGGGCGTGGTCATCGACGTGACGGTGTGCCTGTCCGCGCCGAAAATCCTGTGGCTTTCCGGGGTGGGCGACCTGGCTTCCAAGCTGACCGCCGTGTTTGACTGGAAGCTGGCCTTCCACCACCGGGGCGAGCCGGTGGACGATCTGGCCGCGCTTTTATCCGACGCCACGGTACACCAGTTCATGGACAGCCCGCGTTTCGACGAGCCCAGCCTGGCGCTGCTCGGCACGGCGCTGATGCTTAACGGCATCGCCATGGAAATGTGCGGCTCGTCGCGCCCGGCCAGCGGCTCCGAACACCTCATCTCCCACGCCCTGGACGCGACTGCGGCCCGGCCCCGGCTCCACGGCCTGCAAGTGGGCACGGCCGGCTACATCGTCAGCCGTCTTCAGGGCGGACAGCAGACCGACACCCTGGCCCGGCTCTTTACCGAAACGGGCTTTTTCGACGCCATCCGGGCCGACCCCTTTTCCCGGTCGGAATGGATCACGGCGGTGCGGCTGGCGCCGGGCGTCAAGGACGATTTTTTTACAGTCCTTTCGTTGCGGGACTGCCTGACCGAGGTGCTGCAAACCATCGACCACGATCCGCTTTTGGCGGGCTGCTTCACGGACTGACGGAATTCCGACGCGTCGGGCCGGCTTGCCACGACGGCTTTGATGCGTATATGAAAAAAAAAGACCTCTCCACGGATGGAGCCGGTTCCCGACGGTCGGGACCGAGAGGGCAGGCACGCTCGTGTCCCTGTGGCGGCGTGACGCCACGCCCGGAGACCGCCCATGGCCGCCATCCAAGCCGTCGCCAGCGCCAGTTCGGCCTACCAGCGGGAAGCCGCGCGCTTTGTCGCGTCCACGCCCAAGGTCGGCGGCAAGGTCATCAACCGCGAGGCCACGGTTTCCTTCGGTCCGTTTCGCGTCAGCTACGCGGCCACGGATTACGAATTCGACCTGACCGGGGCCAAGGCCCAGACGTCGTTCGCCGACGCCCTGGACGCGGCCGCCACAACCGCCCGTCTGGCCGATACGCCAAGCCAATCCGATGCAAGCTTCGGGCCGACGAACGCCATAAGCCGCCGTCTGGCCCTGGCCGGCTACCAGGCCGCCGCCAATGCGCCGCAAACGCCAACCTCCGGCATGTTTTCCGCCACGGCCTGAGAACCCCTCTTTATATCCTGTGCAACTGCGGGCGCATAAGCCCGGTGATCGCCTCGCCGCGCAGATAGCGCCCGATGTTGGCGAAGGCCGCTTCGTAGCTCAGTTGCGGCCATTCGGCCACGTCGAAGGAGTTGTGCGGGCTGGCCAGCAGGTTCGGCAGGTCCAGCAGCGGATATTCCACCTCGAAGCGGCCGTGGCGCAACGGCTCCACCCACCAGGACTCGATGCCGGCCCGAAACGCGGGATGGTCGCGCAAGTGCTCGTAGAGCGCCTTCTGGTCGAGAATCTCGCCCCGGGCCACGTTGACCAGGATGGCGTCCGGGGCAAGGAGGGCCAGCTCCCGCGCGCCGATCATCTCATGGGTGAGCCGTGAATAGGGCAGGGTGAGCACCGCCACCTGCGCGCCTTCGAGGATGGTTCGCAGATTGTCGCGGGTGCCGACGTAGGCCACGGGCTCGTCGGTCTTGCCCGAGGTGTTGAGGGCGTAAATCTCCATGCCCAAGGCGGCAAGGAGCCTGGCCACGGCCTTGCCCGCGCCGCCGAGCCCGAGCACGGCCGCTTTTTTGCCGGATAAAAGCAGGGTGGGGACCATCTGGTTGAACTCCCCGCGCCGCATGGCCGCGTCCTCCTCGCGCAAGCGCTTGGCCAGGCACAGCACCATGGCCAGGGCGTGCTCGGCCATGGGCCGGGCAAAGGCCCCGGAATTGCCGGCCACGGTCACGCCGTCGGGAATCCTGTCGAACGGCAGGTCGTCGAGACCGGCCGAAAGGATCTGGAGCAACTGCCCCGGATGCAGGGCGGCCATGGCGTCTCCCATTTCCTTGTGGGGCTTGAACGACAGCACCACCTTGGCGCTGGCCACAGCGGCGGCCCGGTCGGCCTCGGGCACGTCGGCGAAATTCGCATAGCCGCCGTACGGGGCGGCCATTTCGTCTAGGAGCGGGCGGTTGGCATGGGGGCTGGTCAGGGTCACCAGGATGTCGGCCATGAAAACGTCTCCTTCCCCCCGCCGCGAAAAACGACAGCCAGGGCGGGGGAAAAGGAGCTGGCCGGGGCGCGCGCCGAAGGGCGGCTCCAGTCGATTATCACAGGAACGAAGTCGGGAAAAGTCGTCTTCTTTTCATCGGGATACAGCGCCTTTGGCGCGTTTTTTCCGTTGATGGTCAGGGGGAGGGGGCGCGGCGGCGGGCGGCGGCGTGATGATTGGCGGCGCAGGCTGTGAGGCAGTGGGGGAGAGAGGGAGAGGGGGGATACCGTTTGGATATGGTTCGGTTTCTTTCGCTGATGTCCGTGGCGGGGAGAGCGCGGGCGGGCGGCGCATATTTGAAGAATACGCCTTCGCCCGCGCTTCCCCCCGCCACGGCCCAGGCCACGCGGCCCATGGGTGGCAGCGGAGCGGTCGCGGTGCGAAACGACGGGCATGTGCCTTTTGTCAGATGAAAAAAGAAATTGCGGCCGACGAGGCCGGCGGCACAAGGTGCTTGCCCCGACTCGTTTTTCCTTCAACCGGTTATAAAATTTGAAATTTCTTCCCGTTGAAAGTTTTTGAAGGGGGTCCAGGGGGAAACTTTTTTCAAAAAGTTTCCCCCTGGCCGCCGGAGGCATATCTTCCCCGGTTTATGCGTCTTTCAAGTACGCGGCGATGGCGGCGTCGTAGGCGCTGGTCTTGGCGAAGGTGGCGGCGGCGGTTTTCTGGCGCAGGGGCAGGGGCGCGGCCATGGCGTTTTGGGCCAGGGTGTCCATGACCTCGGGGTAGAAGGCCGGGTCGGGCACGACCAGGATGCTGGAGAAATTTTTGGCCGAGGCCCGCAGCAGGGTGGGGCCGCCGATGTCGATCTGTTCGACCATTTCGGGCAGGGCCAGGCCTTTTTCGAGGGCCTTTTCGAAGGCGTAGAGGTTGACCACCACCATATCGAAGGGGGCGATGCCGTGCTTCGCCAGGGTGGCCAGGTGCTCGGGGTTGTCCTTGTCGGCCAGGATGCCGCCGTGGATATGGGGGTGCAGGGTTTTGACGCGGCCGCCCAGGATTTCCGGGAATCCCGTCACGTCGCTGACGGCGGTGACGGGTAGGCCCGCTTCCATGAGCAGTTTGCGGGTGCCGCCGGTGGAGACGAGTTCGACTCCGGCGGCGCTTAAAAACCGGGCCAGTTCGGGCAGGCCGGACTTATCCGTGACGCTTAAAAGCGCCCGTTTGACAGGCAGAAGTTCCATGGCGACCTCGCGGATGTTTTCGGCGAGGTGCCACACTCCTTGGGCCTTGGCAAGTCCGGGGCCTGGCCGGGGCGACCGGTCGCGGCTTTTTTGCCGCGACCGGTCGGCGCGAAGGGGATAAATCCGGTGGAAGCCGGTCTGGTCAGGCGGCGATGCGCTTGAGTTCCTCGGCCAGGTCCTTGGCGGCGGCGTAGCGGGGGTCCTGGGCCAGGATGGTCTCGAGTTCGGCGCCGGCTTCGGCGTGGCGGCCGAGGCTGACCAGGCAGCCGGCCAGGGTGAAGCGCACGTCGTGCTTGGCCGGGTCGATGGCGAGGTAGTCCCGCAGGTAGGGCAGGGTTTCCTCGATGCGGCTTTCGGCGTGGCCCAGGCGCACCATGCCGAAGATGGCGACCAGGTTTTCCGGGTTCTTGGCCAGGGCGCCCCTGAAATGGGTGAATGCCTCGGCCGCTTCGCCGCGTTCCATCTCGATGAGCGCCATGCCGGAAAGGGCCCGGTCGTCGGGCTCGATGGTGGAGGCCTTGCGGTAGAGCGTCATGGCCTGGTCGAGCTCGCCGCGCTGCACGGCGATGGTGGCCAGCCCCAGATAGGGATCGGGGTGAACGCCGTTATTGGTCATGGCCTTGGAGTAGTATTCTTCGGCCTTGTCCAAATCGCCCATGAAAAGATAGCACTCGCCGAGTTCCTTGTTGATTTCGTAATCCAACTGCCCGCTCATGACGTCCCCTCCGTAGTCGACGCCCGCTTTTTGTGCTCGCGTGCGCGTCGCCGGGTTGGCGCGCTTCCCTGCGCCGTTTTTTTTCGCGTCTTTCTTTTTTTACGGCCTGTGGCCGAAACCGGCAGCGCGTTCTGCCGGGCACGAGGGGTTTAGCAAGCCGCGTGCCAGCCATGGGGTGCGAAGGTTTTGCCGGGAAAATCTCGCTTTCGGGGAGGGGAGTTAGGTCTGGGGCGCATGTTTTTTTGAGAAAGTGAAACGCGCCGGTCCGGTAAAAAATTCCCAGCTTCCGGCGTCGGGTTTTCGTGATGGAACGTTTTTTGCCCAGTAGTCCCCCGAAAGCGATCGGCCGCCATGGGGCGCGGCCACGGTAAAGCGAGGGAAAAGGCCATGAAATCAATATTTCCCGAAAATACGGACCTGCTCGGCAAGGTTTTGGACCTGCGCCTGGAGCGTCAGAATGTCGTCATGTCCAATCTGTCCAACCAGGACGTGCCCGCCTACAAGGCGCGCCGGCTGGAATTCGAGAACGAACTGCAATCCGCGCTCGGGCTCGAAACGGAGGGCAAGCTGACGCGCACCGGATCCAAGCATCTGTCCCAGAAGTTTTCCCCGGCCACCTTCACGGGCGCCCTCGAGATGGGCTGGAAGCCGCGTGTGGTGGCGGGCCTGGACAGCGTGGATATGGACAAGGAAATGTCGATCATGGCCAAGAACACGCTCATGTACAACGCCCTGACCGAGATCACCAAGAAGGGCTTCGAAGGCCTGCAAAAGGTCCTCGCCGAGGGAGGTAAGTAGACATGGACCTCTTTACCGCCATGGACATCGGGTCCTCGGGCATGTCCGCCCAGCGCACCCTGATGAACACCATCTCCATGAACCTGGCCAACATCCGGACCACCCGCACGGTCAACGGCGGCGGCCCCTATGTGCGCAAGTCCGTGATGCTCGAATCCACCCCCATCGACTCGCCTTTCTCCGAGGCCATGAAGACCGCCCAGGATCGCGAACTGGCCGGGGTCAAGGTCACGGGGCTCGTCAACGACAACCGCCCCTTCCGCATGCAGTACGAACCGGGCCATCCCGACGCCAACGCCGAGGGCTACGTGGCCTACCCCGACATCAACGTGGTCGAGGAGATGGCCAACATGATCACGGCCATGCGCAGCTACGAGGCTTCGAGCTCGTCGATCGGCACCGTCAAGACCATGTTCAGCAAAGCCCTGGAAATCGGGCGATAACGGAGGCGTATCATGATATCTCCCCTGGCGCTCAGCGCATACAAGACCGCCATGGCCCAGACCGGGGCCATCGACGCCCAGGTCTCCAAGTCCCTGACCAAGCCGGGCGCGCCGGCCGAGGGCTTCGGCCAGATGCTCACGGACTCGCTGACGACCGTCAACAATATGCAAAACGAGAAGAACGACATGGTCGAAGCCTTTGCCGCGGGCAAGAGCCAGAACGTGCACGAGCTGATGATCAACCTGCAAAAGGCCGGCATGGCCATGCAGATGACCACGGCCGTGCGCGGCAAGGTGCTCGAGGCCTACAAAGAACTGGTGAAGATGCAGTTCTAGGGAATCCGTTCCGCTAACCGACGCGCCCTGGGAGAAAAGCCATGCCCCCGTTCTTCAAGCAGAGTTTCGAAAAGCTCATCCAGTACTGGTCCAACCGCACCGCCGCCCAGCGCATACTGCTTGGAGGCCTGGCCGCCTCCACGGTCGCCGCCTTCCTGGTCATGATCTACTTCCTCAACCAGCCCGAGATGCGCGTGCTCTACACCCGGCTGGCCCCCGAGGACGCGGCCCGGGTCGTGGAGCAGCTCAAGGCCTCCAAGACGCCCTACGAACTGCGCGACAACGGCGCCACCATCATGGTCCCGGCCGAATCGGTCTACGAACAGCGCCTGAAAATCGCCGGCGAAGGCCTCATGCACGGGCAGGGCGTCGGCTTCGAACTTTTCGACCAGCTCAAGGTCGGCCAGACCGATTTCGTCCAGCGCATCAACTACACCCGCGCCCTGCAAGGCGAACTGGCCCGCACCATCACCGAATTTCCCCAGGTGGAAAAAGCCCGGGTCCATCTGGTGCTGCCCCAGAAGAGCCTTTTTATCGAGGAACAGAAGCAGGCTTCGGCCTCGGTGGTCCTGACCCTCAAGCGTGGCCAAAAACTTGACGCCAAGCAGCTCCAGGGCATCGTCAACCTGGTGTCCATGGCCGTCGAGGGCCTCACCCCGGAACACATCACCATCACCGACACCACGGGCCAGTCGCTGTACCAGCCCCAGGGCGATTCCGGCCTGGCCGGCATGTCCAACAGCCAGTTCGAATTCAAGAACACCTACGAATCCAACCTCGAAAACCGCATCGAACAGCTGCTGACCCCCATCGTCGGGCCCGGCCGGTCCATCGTCAAAGCCAACGTGGACCTGGATTTCAGCCAGCGCACCATCCGCAAGGAACTCTACGACCCCAACGTCACCGTGGTGCGCAGCGAGCAGAAAAACGAGGAAACCACCTCCGGCACGGCGGCCGTGGACGCCTCCGGCCAGACCGTGACCCCGCGCGGCGGCGGCGCGGCCGTGCCCAACAACAATTTCCAGGGCTCGGGCTATTCCGGCACCGAATCCACCCAGAAATCCAGCCGCCAGAACAGCACCACCAATTTCGAGATCAACAAGGAAGAACAAAACGTCGTCACCCCGGTCGGCGACTTGAAGCGCCAGTCCATCGCGGTTATCGTGGACGGGACCTACGTCAAGGATAAGGACAAGGAGACCTACACCTTCGTGCCCAGAAAGGCCGAAGAGCTCGAGCGCATCAAGCAGGTGGTGGCCCGGGCGGCCGGCCTCGACCCTTCGCGCGGGGACGAGATCCAGGTGTCGAGCTTCGAGTTCGGCGCGCCGGACGGCTCGGACCAGCCGAGCCTGGTCCAGACCATGCTGGAATACGCCCAGCGGCTGGGCAAGCCTTTCCTGAACGGCCTGCTGCTCTTCCTCTTCCTGATCCTGGTGGTGCGGCCGGTGGTGCTGGCGCTGATCCGCCCGCGCGTCACCGAAGAAGAGATCGAGACCCTCGAACGCCTGCCCGAAGGCGAGGCGCGGCTGGCCCTGGCCGAACCCGAGGAAAGCGAGGGGCTGGGCATGCTCGAGGGCGGCAAGGAGCTGGAGCTGGCCAAGAACCTGGCCCTGCAACTGTTCGAGGAAAACATGGAACAGTCCATGACGCTGCTCAAAGCCTGGCTCAAGCAAGAGGCTTAGGATGAAAGCGCTCGATAGTGTGCGGATAACGCTTCGCTATTATTAAAAGTTTTTGGAAAGGGGGCCTGGGGGGAAACCTTTCGGAAGACAAGGTTTCCCCCCAGGAGAGTTGACCGGAGATGGCCACCATGACCGGACCGCAAAAAACCGCCGTCTTGTGCCTGGCGCTCGGCGAGAAGTTCACGGGCGAGGTGTTCAAGCGCCTGGAGCGCAAGGAGATCGCCCGCATCTCCAAGGCCATGATGGAGATGGAGACCGTGCCCAAGGAGCAGGTCGAGGAAGTGGTCCGGGAATTCAACGAAACCATGCAGGTCGGCAAGGACATGGTCACGGGCGGCCCCGAGCAGGTGCGCCGCATGCTGTCCAAGACCCTGGACGCGGACACGGCCAAGTACATCATGGAGACGTTGGAGCTCGACACCGGCCCGACCCCCTTCCAGGAGCTGGTCAACGTGTCGCCGCGCATCCTGGCCCAGATTCTGCGCAACGAACACCCGCAGACCCTGGCGCTGATCCTCGGCCACCTGCATCCCGATCAGGCGGCCGAACTCCTCCAGAACCTGCCGTCCGGGGTGCGGGCCGAAGTGCTCATGCGCCTTTCCAAGCTCGAGGCCGTGGCCGAGGACATGCTGCTCGAAGTGGACAAGGTGCTACAAAACCAGCTCATCGCCATGGGCGGCAAGGAAGGCAAGAAGGTCGGCGGCATCACGTCCGTGGCCGAAATCCTAAACGCCGTGGACCGCGCCACCGAGGAAGAGGTCCTCTCCGAGATCGAAGAGGAATCCGCCCAGATGGCCGAGGATATCCGCAACCTCATGTTCGTGTTCGAGGACATCAAGGGCCTCGACGACCGGGCCATCCGCGAGCTTTTGAAGGAAGTCTCCAACGAGGAGCTGACGCAGGCCTTAAAGGGCGCTTCCGAGGATCTGCGCGACAAGTTCTTCAAGAATCTCTCCGAGCGCGCCGCCACCATGATCCAGGAAGACCTGGAAATCATGGGCCCCATCCGACTGGCCGAGGTGGAGTCCGCCCAGCAAAACGTGGTCAAGACCGTGCGGCGTCTGGAAGCCGAGGGCAAGATCGCCATCGGCCGCGGAGGCGGGGATGTCTTTATCTGACGGCAACTCCCTGGGCGTGCTCACCGGCCGGGTCATTCTCGGCCCGGGCACCGACGGCGGCGAGGCCGAGACGACCGTCTCGGAGATGGAGTCGCGCCGTTCGCCCATGCATTTCGAAGAGGTCGAGGCCCAGTTCTGGGAGCGTGTGCGGGCCAAGGCCAAGGCCAAGGCGTCGGCCATCATCGCCGAGGCCATGGCCGAGGGCGAGCGCATCAAGGCCAAGGCCCAGGAAGAGGGCTATGCCGCGGGCGTGGCCGCCGCCGGGGAACAGATCCAGACCGAGCTGGCCCAGATGTCGAAATCGCTCGGCTCCATGCTCGAGTCCCTGACCGCCGAGCGGGGCAAGCTGTGGGCGACGCACCGCCAGGAATTCGTCACCCTGCTGCGCCTGGCCGTGGAGCGCACCACCATGGCCGCCATCGACGCCCGCCGGGAAGAGATTCTCGGCAACCTGCTCGGGGAATGCCTGGAACTCATGGACGCCAAGTCCAGCCTCACCCTGGTCGCCCATCCCGACGACGAACCCTTCGTGCGCGAACTCATCGCCCGGGCCGGCCAGGAGCGCGGCGGCCTGGACAAGGTCCTGGTGCGCACCGATCCCCAGCTCATCCCCGGCAGCCTGATCCTCGAGAGCCCGGACGGGCTGGTGGACAATTCCATCGGCAGCCGCTTTAGCGAAGTGGAAAAGATTTTCGAGCAGCTCGCCGCCTCGGGAGACGACGGTGCCGGCGCTTGACGCCTCCGGGGCCATCGGCTTTCTGGAGCGGCTGCGCCCGGCCCACACCTTCGGCAAGGTGTCCAAGGTGGTGGGGCTTATCGCCGAGGGCCGGGGGATTCGCGCCCCGGTCGGCTCGGTGTGCCAGCTGCTCTCCGACGACGGCGGCAACGGACAGATCCGCGAGGTGCCGGCCGAGGTGGTGGGCTTTCGCGACGGAGCCTGCCTGTTCATGCCCTACGGCGACCTGCGCGGCATCGCGCCGGGGACGCTGATCCGCAACACCAGCACGCCGCCCCTATTCCCGGTGGGCCGGCGTTATCTCGGCCGGGTCATCGACGCCTTCGGCAACCCCATCGACGACGGCGCGGCCATAACCCCCGCCAATTTCAACCCCATCTTCGCCTCCGCGCCCATGCCCATGGACCGCCCGCGCATAAACGAGCCCATGGACGTCGGCGTGCGGGCCATAAACGGCCTGCTCACCCTCGGCAAGGGGCAGCGCGTCGGCATCATGGCCGGTTCCGGCGTCGGAAAATCGACGCTTATGGGCATGATCGCCCGCAACACCAAGGCCGACATCAACGTCATCGGGCTGGTGGGCGAACGCGGCCGCGAACTGCGGGAATTTATCGAAAAGGACCTCGGCCCCGAGGGCATGGCCCGTTCCGTGGTGGTCGTGGCCACCTCGGACCAGAGCCCGCTTATCCGCATGCGCGCCGCCTACGCGGCCACGGCCATGGCCGAATTTTTCCGGGACCAGGGGGGCGACGTCATCCTCATGATGGATTCCGTCACCCGTTTCGCCATGGCCGGCCGGGAAGTGGGGCTGGCCGCCGGCGAGCCGCCGACCACGCGCGGCTACACGCCCTCGGTCTTCGCCCAGCTGCCCAAGCTCCTGGAGCGGGCCGGCAAGAACAACCAGGGCAGCATCACTGGCATCTACACCGTGCTCGTGGATGGCGACGACTTCAACGAACCCATCGCCGACGCCGTGCGCTCCATCCTCGACGGCCACATCGTGCTCACCCGCGACCTGGCCGATCAGGGGCATTTCCCGGCCATCGACGTGCTCAAGTCCATCAGCCGTCTGCGCTCGGACGTGACGCCCAAGGAGGCGCTGACCGCCGGCCGGGAGATGATCCGCCTGCTCGCCACCTACCGGCGGGTGGAGGACATGGTCAATATCGGGGCCTACGCCCGGGGGGCCAACCCCGAAATCGACCGGGCCATCGACATGATCGGCCCCATCAACGGCTTCCTGCGCCAGGCCGTGGACGAAAGCCAGACCCTGGACGAGAGCTTCGCCGCCATCCTGGAACTCATGAAGTAAGGCCCCGACCGCGTCGCGCGGCCGCCGGGGGAAAAGAGACGCCCCCGCCGGTCAGCTCGTCTTGCCGTTCGATCCGGAGACCGCCGAAATTTTGGCTTCGATGCGCTCGAGCAACAGGTTCTGGCGCTCCAGAAGCTCCATGGCCCGGTTGATCTTCCAGTACCAGCACACGATTTCCCGACAGACCAGGAAGATGAGCGCCAAAATGGCCAGGGTGATCAGAAACGAGATCAACCCGCCGCCGAACGTGCCGTATTCGTAGAATCCGTGCATTTTTTTCTCCTTTGAGGGTGAGAGCCGGGGGGAAACCTTTCTGAAGAAAGGTTTCCCCCCGGGCCCCCTTTCCAAAGACTTTTAACGGTTACAGGGTGTTGTCGCCACCCTTTTGTAACCTTTGAAAGTTTTTGGGGGGGGAGAGCGCGAGAGGGGGCCCCTTTTTTCAAAAAGGGGCCCCCTCTCGCACCTTCTTCTCTCCTTCCCTCCCTAAAATTTGATGGCGAAGGAGCCGTAGATCGTATCGCCCAGGAAGGAATGGCTGGCGCCGAGGTCGTGGATCCATTTGGCCATGAGCATCAGGTCCTTGCCGCCGACGGGCACGGTGCAGGTGACGGCCGGGCCGATGCCCGAGCCCGAGGACTCGAAGGAGCCCATCTTGGCCCCCGTGCCCGAATCCGGCGTGGTCTGGGCGAGCAGGTAGCCCACCGCGCCCAGGCCGAAGCGCGGGGTGAAGTGGTAGGCCGCGGTCCAGTCCACATGCAGTTGGTTGCCCGAGAGGTAATGGGTGGAAGGGTTTTCGGTGTTGATCATGTAGCCGGCGTTGACCGAGATCTCGTATTTTTCCTTGTGCAGCCAGGTGAAGGCCACGTTGCCGTCGAAGGTGGCGAAGTTCATGCCGAGGTTGGTCAGCTTGTGCTTGTTGTAATAGCCGGTCGGCAAAAACACGATGGGCATGACGGCGATGTGGCATTCGCCGGGGTTCCAGGCGGCGATGATCGGCATGAGGAAGATGTCGGAAAGTCCGCCCCGGTCGCCGCCCGCGCCGTAGGCGAGATGGTGGGGCGTATCGAGCCCCGTCGATGCGGACCGGGTCGTGTAGTTGGCCGCCAGGTCGCCGGTGATGTGCTCGTTTACGATCACGGGCACGCCGACGCCGATGCCGAGCAGGCCGTGTATGGCCGGCACGTCGAACATGGCGCTCATCTTGGTGAGGTTGATCACCGAATGGACCTTGAGTCCGGCGTAGACGCGTCCGCCCTTGAGCGTCCCGTCCATGTGGTAGGACTGGTGGAGGGTGTCGTTTCGCAGGTAGAAGCCGGCCTCGGGAATGTAGCCCATGAGGAAGTCGCCGTAGGCTCCGGGAATGTAGTGGCTAAGGCCCCCCTCCACGGCCGTCGCCCGACCGGGGGCGAAAAGGACGAGGCATAGGGCGAGGACCATCGGATATAGGCAGGGCAGGGCTTTGCCGTGTCGGCAGGGGATGTGGTTCATGCGGGACCTTACCGGATTGGGGATGCTGGGTTTCGCGCGGCGGGAGATACGCCCCCGCCGCGCGAAGCGGGCCAGAATTATTTGAGGGGATTGGCCTGGGCCGTGACGTCGGGATAGTCGGCCGGGATGTCGATGGGCAGGCTGGTGATGTTCGATCCGGCTTTGGCCAGGGCTTCCTTGACGTCCACATAGCGCCAGTTCTTGTCGTTGTAGGTGCGGAAGTAGAAGCGCCCGCGGGCGGTGTCCGAGGCAATGGTCCACTGGGTGTAGTCGAACAGCGCGCCTTGCGGGCTGTTGTCGCGGACCGCGCCGTAGGGGATGTCCACATTGCTGATGATCGTCATGACCAGGGCCAGCCCGGCGTCGGCGCCGGTCACCGGCTTGGCCGCCTGGGTGAGCGCCACCATGCGCAGGAAACGGTTGGGCGGGGTGAAGTCGCCGGGAAGCCCGAGCATGCCCGAGCCCTGGCCCGTCGGGTCCACCTTGAAACCATTCACGGCGATGGGCTTGGCGTTGACCGCCGAGAGGTTGACGAAATTGCCCAGGTAGATGCGCATCCAGGGGAAATCCGGGGCATTGGTCAGCACTCCCAGCGGATTGTCGTAGATGTGGCATTGGCCGTTTTGGTACTCGATGACGATGCTCGCCCCGCTGGCGTCATGCACGGTGTAGTGCATGGGGACCGGTCCCGTGGTCACGCCGTCCAGGCTTCCCGGCCCCTGGCACACGATGACGTCCTTCATGCCGGAACGCACCTCGTCCACGGTGGCGAACTGGGACAGGATGTATTTGACGACGTCGAAATTGGAGATGGTGTGGCCGGCCTTGCTTTTGCTGTAGGACTGGTAGCCGGCATAGCCCGGGAACAACAGCCCGCCGGCCACGAGTCCGGCGTCGTTCATGCCGTCGCAGACAATCGGCTTCCCGAAGGCGTCCATGCCCACGACGCCGTGCTTGGCTTTCCATTTGAGTCCGCCGAGGCTGCCGTCGGGCAGGATGCCGGCCATGGCCGTGCCCTTGGGAATGGTTAACACGCCGCTGTGCAGTTGCTGGGCGTATTCCATGGTGCGGGCGTAGAAAATTTTGCCGTCCGTGGTCTTGATGCGAATGCTGGTGCAGGCCGAGACCGGGGGGACGGCCAGCAATAACGACAGGCCGACGACGACGAGACAAGAAAGGAACTGTTTCATGGGGCATCCTTTGGAGTTGGGTGTGCGCAATCGAAGAGAAGGCTTTACGGAGCAGGGTATGTCGGTACGTATGGTTGGCATAGCCCAAGGGTGCTTTTGGGTAAAGCGACGCTTTGCCGACGAGGCGTCCTTCGCATTGACCCCGCGCCCCGGGGGACGCTAAGGGAGTCCCACGGTCATCCCGGCCTGATTCCCGTTTCGCCGCCCAAGCCAAGGAGGCTTTCCCCATGCTCCGTCGTCTCGCCGCATCGTCCTGCCTCGTCGTGACAGCCCTGCTGAGCCTCGGCTGCGCCGGTTCCGGTCCCAAATCCGACAATGTGTCCCAGCAGACCCTCGATGCCGATTATCGGGACTGCGAGTCCCGGGCCTATGTGTCCACGGCCCTGATCCAGTCCCCCGGCGAGGCCGCGGACAAGCAGGAAGCGATCCTCGACGCCTGCATGAAGGAAAAGGGGTATAAGGTAAAATGACGCCGCCAGTACAAAATCCGCTTACGGCCAAGCCCGTGTCGGCCAGCCGGGTGGTCATGCCCCAGCGCATGCTTCCCCCGGACGCCAATCCCGCCGGCAACGTCCACGGCGGCGTCATCCTCAAGTACATCGATACGGCCGGCGGCATCGCGGCCATCCGCCATGCCCGCTCGGCCGTGGTCACCGCCTCCATCGACCGCATGGACTTTCTCAAGCCCGCCTACATCGGCGAGGTGGTGACGTTTATGGCTTCGGTCAATTACGTGGGTTCCACCTCCATGGAGGTGGGGGTCCGGGTGGAGTGCGAAAATCCCATGACCGGCGAGACGCGCCATGCCGGCTCGGCCTATCTGACCTACGTGGCCCTGGATGCCGAGCGGCGTCCCCATGCCGTGCCGCCGCTCATTTTGGAAACCGAGGACGACAGCCGCCGCAATCGCGAGGCCGCCGCCCGCCGCGAAGCCCGGTTGGCCGAACGCCGCCGCGAACGCGACTCCCAGCGTCAGGGGCGCGGCGAATAACTCCCATAGAGGTGCATTGTGGCCGAGACCATCGACGATTTGACCGTCAATTACGAAGAAGACGGGGTGCTTTTGACCAAGGAGCTGGACAAGGTGATCCTGACCCGGGGGGCCTGGACCACCATTTTGTTCCGGTTCGTCCAGTGGGACCCCAAAAAGGACGCCTACGGCCCGGACCGCTACGCGATCCGCCGCTACAAGAAATCCGGGGACACCTACCGCGTGCAGTCGAAGTTCGCCATTTCCAGCCGGGATCAGGCGAAAAAGATCATCAACGCGCTGGCCGGCTGGGTCGAGGCCCCCGAAGGCGAGGCGTGAGCGACACGGTTGCGGTGCGCGCCCTGGCCACCCTGGCCGGCTATGCCCCGCCGGGCGGGGAGGCGCGAATCGGGCCGGGCGAAACGGTCGCGGGCCTGGCCGGCCGGCTGGGCCTGCCCCTCGGCGCGATCGGGACCGTGCTCGTAAACGGCCGGCCGGCGCGGGCGGAAACGCCGCTTTCCCCGGGCGACACCGTTTCCTTCGTGCCCCCCATCACCGGGGGCTGATATTGACTTCCCCTAAAATATAGCTACGTTACCGCCTCCCCCCAGCAACAGCCGGGGGAATGCCGCGCCTTGCGAAAGGGGCCTTTCCTTCTTTTTCAAGGACCTTTTCACAAAACGGGAGAAAGCCCTCTCCGGCATCACAACAGGGAAAAGTTTTTCGGAGGGGAGAGCGCGAGAGGGGGACCTTTTTTCAAAAAGGGTTCCCCTCTCGCCCCTTCCTCTTCAAATTCAAAAAAGGGTTTTCCTCTCGCGGGCCAACCCCTGTCGACACGGCTGACGCTCCGCGTTATCGTGTGTCCAAGGCGCGAATTGCGCCAACCTTCGAGGATGCGCCATGTCGCTTAAATCCGATTACTGCCCACTGGCCACGCCACTTTTACTGACAGGCCTCAATCCCAGGGAGCGTCTGCACAACATTATCGGGGCGGCCCCCCCGGCCGTGCGTACGGCTATCGCCGACCTCATGTTCTCCATCAAGACGTCCCTGGACGTGTTGCCGGGCCTTGCCAACATCCCCGACCCGGAGCAGGCGATCACGGGCTGGGAGTCGCTTTTGACGGCCCTGACCTCGGTGCGTCGGGAACTCGACATCGTCAAGGCCCACAAGATCGAGGGCCTCACGCGGGCCAACCCCGGCTTCGTGCAGCTCGAATACCGCTGCGGCAAGCTGAAAAAGGCCCACGACAAGACCACGCTCATGCTGGAGATCCTCTACGAGCTTATTAACGCCGGACAGGATTTCCAGACCGCCGCCGAAATTCTGGAGCAAAGCGCCGAGGTGCTGCTCAAGGAGCTCAAGGGCGACCTGTACGTCTGCCGGCTGCGCGACGAACGGGGCAACTGGGTCAACATCGCGGCCAACACCCATACCGGCCGGGCCACGCCCATTTTCGTGCGCTTCATGGAAGAGACCCTGCCCCACCATCCGGTCATGCGCTCCGTGGCCGACCCTGAGGCCCTGTTCGTGGTTTCCAACAATCTGCACGGGCCCGAGCACGGCGGCGAATCCATCGACTGCGTGCCGTATCTGGAGGGATTTCGCTGCCGGCTGGTCTTTTTCCTGCGCGAGCCGGCGGGCAAGGCCTTCGGCCTGGTCATGCTGTATTCGAAGAAGCCCAAATTCTTCGACCGCTACGAATCCGATTTCCTGGTCGACTGCGCCCGCATCGTGTCCCTGACCGTGGGCCGGCGCATGGAGCTCGGGCGCGACGCCTTGGCCAAGGCCGCCGGCGGCATGGCCCATGTGGGCAACAACGTGCTGGCCATCATGAAAAACGCGGCCGAGCTGATCCTGGAGGAGGACGAGGAGTTTCTCGACGACGAGGACGCCATCGCCACGTCCATGATCACCGAGGCCATGCAGCTCGTGCCCGGCCCCTGGCCGCCGCTGGCCCCGGCCGCCATGCGCCACCTGTTCGGCCTGGCCGTGGAACGCATCGATGTCGAAAAGAAGATGCAGTACGTCAACCTGATCGTGGAGAACATCAACCGGCTCAAGGGGGCCATCGTCAACCTGCTCAAGGCGGTGGAGAAGCCGATCCTCATGCCCTACATCGGCGGCGAGGAAGTGCTCGACCTCGAACCGGAAAAGGATGGGGGCGACGACGCCTGAACCTCCCGCCCCTGTAAAAGTTTTTCGGAGGGGAGAGCGCGAGAGGGGGACCCTTTTTTCAAAAAAGGTCCCCCTCTCGCACGCTTTTCATTTCCTTCTCTTTCCCTTCCCCATCAACCGGCGTGGACGTCCGGCAGGGCGCCGATTTCCGCCTTGGTGGCGGCAAGCGTCACTTCCCCGTCCTTGTAGCCGGAAACCAGCCCGGCCGGGATCTGGACTTCACGCGCGCCCCAAAGGTGGCCCTGGCGCAAAAGCAGGTGGGTGATGCGGCCGGAATGCCTGTCCGCCAGCACGCCGTCCACCCGGCCCACCTTGCCGTCGCTGGCGAGGACGGTCTCGTGGCCGACCAGGGCCACGGAGCCTTCGGGCGTGGCCGGATGCTCCACGCTCCAGCTGGCCGGGGACAGCGGCAGCTTCATGTGCTCGTTCTTGGCCAGTTCCAGGAAAAACATCGGCGAGTAATAGTCCGTCTGGATGTATTCCCGGCATTCCGACGCTTTTTTGCGGGAAATCGACAGGTGCAGCGCGCCGTCCCGGGTGTTGGCGATGTATTTCTCCGCCACCAGCCGCAACGTGTTGGGGATGGCGTCTTCCCGGACCACCACATGCGTGGCCTTGCCCGTTTCCGGGTTGACGATGATGCGTTCGACGCTTCCAACGAGCCCATCGGTTGCGTGAACCGGGGCGGAAAGGGCGAGGTCGATAGCCTGCTCGGGCATGGGCGATGTCTCCATAAGCGGGTTGTTGCGGCCAAATTCCGCGGCGTTCCTTGCCGTGTAGCCTCTCCGGGTATAAGGAAAACGCACGGCTGGTCAAGCCGTGAGCGATCCTTCCCCTTACGCCGCACCTTCAACGACACGAGGGAAGCATGACGTTTTTCATCCTGATCCTGCTCGGCATCGCTCATGCCATCGGCATCGCTTCGGCGGCCCGGGCGCTTTTCACCGCCCGCTCGCCGCAAGGCTCCATGGCCTGGGTCATGGGCATGATCACCTTTCCGTACGTGGCCGTGCCGCTGTACTGGGTGCTCGGCCGCAACCGTTTCCAGGGCTATGTGGCCTCCCGCCGCGAGGGCGACAAGGTGGTCGGGGGGCTGGCCCCGGAGATCGACCAGTTCAAGGCCTTTCCCGATGCCCACGCCTCGGCGGTGCCCGGATTTTTCCCGGTCATCGAGCGGCTGGCCGAACTGCCCTTTACCAAGGGCAACGCCGTGGAGCTTTTGATCGACGGGCAGGCCACCTTCGACGCCATCTTCGCGGCCATCGACGCGGCCGAGTCGTATGTGGCGGTCCAGTTCTTCATCATCCGCGACGATGCGATCGGCCAGGCCCTCAAGGAGCACCTCGTGGCCAAGGCCCGGGCCGGCGTGACCGTGTACGTGCTCTACGACGAGATCGGCAGCCATTCTCTCGACGCGGCCTACCTCGCCGACCTGCATCGGGCCGGGGTCAAGGTGTCGGCGTTCAACACCACGCTGGGCTGGCGCAACCGGCTGCAGCTCAATTTCCGCAACCACCGCAAGATCGTGGTGGTGGACGGCAGGACGGCCTTTGTCGGCGGCCACAACGTCGGGGACGAATACATGGGCAAAAGCCCCCGCTTCGGCCATTGGCGCGACACCCACGTGCGCTGCCAGGGGCCGGCGGCCACCCTGGTCCAGCTCACCTTTGCCGAGGACTGGTACTGGGCCACCCGGACCGCGCCCAAGCTCGACTGGCAGCTGCGCCCCGCTCCGGACGGCGATATGCCCGTGCTGGTGCTGCCCACCGGCCCGGCCGACGACATCGAATCCTGCGACCTCTACTTCTTTCAGGCCATCGCCGCCGCGAAAAAGCGCCTTTGGATCGTCAGCCCCTATTTCGTGCCGGATCGGGAAATCATCTCCGCCCTGCAATTGGCCGTGCTGCGCGGTGTGGACGTGCGCATCATGCTGCCCCAAAAGCCCGACCACAAACTGGTCTATCTGGCCTCGTTCTCCTACCTCTCCGACCTGGAGACCCTGGGCGTCAAATTCTACCGCTACACCAACGGCTTCCTGCACCAGAAGGTGATCCTGGTCGACGACGTCATGGCCTCGGTCGGCACGGCCAACTGCGACAACCGCTCCTTCCGCCTCAATTTCGAGATCAGCATGGCCGTGGCCGACCCGGCGTTCATCCGCGCCGTCGAAGCCATGCTCCTGACTGACTTCACCTTCTGCCAGCCCGTCAGCGCCGACGACTACGAGGAACGCTCGTTTGCGTTCAAGACCGGCGTTATGCTGAGCCGCCTGCTTTCGCCCATTTTGTAGGCAAGGGAAGCGCCGGGGGAGGGAGCCCCTTTTTGAAAAAAGGGGCTCCCTCCCCCGGACCCCCGCCCTCCCGAAAAACTTTGAAGGTGACCGTTGGAGACCGCAACGTGCAAGGAGGGTGTATGTTAAGATTGGGGTGTCGTTTCGGGGGAATGGTGCTTTTGGCGGTGTTGTTGCTTTGCGGCAAGGCCTTTTGCGATTCCGCGCAACAACATGGCGAAGTCGACTACGGCAAGAAAAAGAACTGGTCCATGCTGCCGGAAAAGACGGCGCATGCTGTCGATGTGTTTTTTGTCCATCCGACCACCTACGGGCCTCCGGCCAATGGAAATACACCGCCTCCCTGGACGACAAGGCGCTCAACGCCAAAACGGACAAGGATACCGTCCGCTGGATAACGGCGGCCTTTTCCGACAACTGCAACGTGTTCGCCCCGCGCTATCGCCAGGTCAACATCGAAGTCATGAAGATGGGCGACGCGGAAAAGGCGAAATATATCGAGATGCCGGTCGAGGATGTTACGGCGGCGTTCGAGTATTATTTGCGCCACCTCAACAAGGGGCGTCCGTTTATTCTGGCGAGCCACAGCCAGGGCTCCAATGTCTTGCAGCTGATGCTGCTGCGCAATCCCGGGCTGTTGGATAAAAGCAAGCTGGTTGCCGCCTATATGCCCGGCTGGACGTTCACGGATGCCGATTTGGCCCGGATGGGCCTGCGCCTGGGCCGGCGTCCCGACGAAACGGGCGTGCTGCTGACCTGGAACACCGTCGGCCCCGGCGGCGTTTCGCCGACGGTGCTGCCCGGCGCCCGGTGCGTGAATCCCTTGTCCTGGACGACGGACAAAAAAGAGTATCCGGCGTCCATGGACATTGCGGCGAGAATTTTGCGCGAAGACAAACCGCCCCTTGTCGTGCCGCATTTCACCGCCGCCCGCATCAACGACAGCGGGGCCCTCGAGATTCCGACGCCGCGGCCCGAGATCGCCAGGCAACTCAGCATGTTCATGGGCAAGGAATGCTATCACCGCTATGATTATGATTTTTTCTTCGACAACATAAAGGAGAACGTCAGGCTGCGGTGCGAAGCCTACCGCAGGGAGGATCGCCCTTAGCGCGCAAAGAACGCGTTGCGTCGTCCGGCGGCTGTTTCGCCCGCGAGGAGGACGCGTTTCGCGCGCAAACGGGGGGCTTGTCGATAATGCCAAGTGGATCGGGCCGTTGTCGTGGCCCGAGGGGTCGCCGGTTTTCCGGCGGCCCCTTTTGCTTGGCGTTGTGGAGCGCGCCTGCGGCCTAGAAGGTGAAGGTCTTGGGGGGATTGCCGCTGAAGTCGAACAGGATGGCCCGGCCGTGGTCGATGCTGAAGGTCGTGAAGTCGGGGTTGTCCGGCGCGCCGTAGATGGAGCGGACCAGGGCATTGCCGTCGAGGATGCGCTTTTTGACCGCCGGATCGTCTTCGAGGACCGCGGTCCCGGCCAGGCGCAGCGTGACCATGTCCTTGCTGCAACACGACAGCTCCAGCCGGTTGTCCGCTTTGAGCTGGGCATAGGTTTCCTTGCTTTTGGCCGTGCAGAACCACAGCCGGCCGTCCTGTTCGAACTGGAACTGGAAGGGCCGGACCCGGGCCGCGCCCTTGTCCGATGTGGCCAGGAACACGGTGGAATTGGCTCGCAGGAAATCGATGACTTCGCGCATATGCTGCTCCTTTTTTTTGTTCGATATCGAACCAGTTGGGGAAATTTTTTAGCCCAGGTTGTCCCGCACGGTTTCCAGACCGGCGACGAGCGCCTGCCGCTTTGCGTCGTCCATGCCGCCCCAGACCCGGGCCAGCAGGGCGGTCGACACAGCCTCGAAATCGCCGCGAAACGCCTCGCCTTTTTCCGTCAGGGCGACCAGGGTGACGCGGCTGTCGTCCGGGCTGCCCTGGCGGCGGACGTAGCCGGCCTCGTCGAGCTTGCGCACGAGCACGGTGACGGTGTTCTTGCGCCGTCCGATGGCCGTTGCCAGCGCGTTCATGGCCATGGGTCCCTGGTCGTAGAGCCGGACCAGAATCGCGCCGTGGGAGGGCACGATGCCAGGGTGTCCCCGGCGCGTCAGTTCGGCCACGATCCACTCGTGGGCACGCTCGCGGATATCGGCGATCAGGGCGATGACATGGTCGGTGCGCATGGATGTTGGATAGTTCTACGTCGAACTATTGTCAACGCGAAAAAAGGTCCTGACCGGGCGGGACCTGCGCTCCCGGTTTCGGCCGGTGTTTCTGGGCGGGGACTTACTTGCGCGCCGTGGGCCGGCAGGTGCCCTGGCAGCAGCCGTCGGCGAGAAATTCGCTGTAGGCGAAAAGGATGCGCCGTTCCCTCGCCAGGGCGTCCTCGGGCAGGGCCGCAGCGGGGGCGTTTGCCGCCATGGCGTCTTTATAGGAGGGCAGGGCGCGCATGCCGTGGCCGAGTTCACGGCCTGTGGCGGCTTCGAGCAGGACGGCGTCGTGGGTGTCGGTGACGGCGACCAGGGGCACCGGTCCCCCCTGGTAGATGCGGGCGGCGGCCAGGGCCTCGCGGACGTAGGAGCCGGGCTCGCCGGAGCAGAAGATGACGAAAAGCAGCGGGTTGCCATCCGCGTCCACGGCCAGCAGGTCCACCATGCGGGTGTAGTCCTTGCCCTCGATGGGGAAGCAGACCCCGACCTTGGGCGTCAGCCGGTCCTTGGGATAGCCTTTTTCCTCCACCAGGAGCTTGGCCAGGGCCTGCCGGAACTCCTCGTAAGACGTTTCGGCGACTTCCTCGCCGGTCAGGTAGTCCCGGATGACGTTGCCCAGCGGTTCCTCATGCATGGCGAGCCTCCTTGGGCGTTTCGGCCGTGAAAAGGCCCGGCCGGCGGCGGTTGAGCGAGATGGTTCCGGCGGTAAGCGCCGCAAAAGCCAGGGCGGCCAGGACAAGGAGCGGGAAGCGGTGGCTGTCGTCGGGGAGGATGACCACCGGCCGGGAGGCCGCCGTCACCTCGAGGACGGTGCCGCCGCCCGGCGCTTCGCAAAAGGGCCGCGCCCCCTCGAAGCGGTAGTGGCCGCGTTCCTTCCAGGCCATCCAGGGCAGGCGGACGTGCTGGCCGGGGATGCCGGACGGAATGAGGGTGACGCTCCCTGGCGTCGCGGTCACGGGCAGGCGGGTGTCCCCGGCCAGGGCGACGATGCGGTCCTTGTAGAAATCGGCAATGGAAAACGCGCCGTAAAAGTTGGGGTTCTCCGTCAGGTACGGCATGAGCTCCCGGTTGCGGCCGTAAAAGGTCAGACAGGTGCAGGCGAGCAGGGCGTAAAGGGTCAGGGCACGCAACCGGGCGGCGGCTTTTGTCGGAAAGCGGCCCAACCGGTCGGCCACGAAAAAAATCAGGAAATTGTAGGCGATGAAAAGAAAACGGAAAGGATAGATTTCGGCCGAGGACAGGTGCAGCCAAAGGGAAACGGTGCGCCAGACCGTGCCCCAGCCAAGGGCGAGAAAAACGCAGGCGCAAAGCAGGCAGGCCCCGTCGCGAAGCCGCCGGGGATCGTCCTTGCGCGGGCGCGCCAGGTATTCCGCCGCCAGCCATCCGACAAGAACCACAAAGGCCGCGCCGACCAGGAGCGAGCCGTCGTAAAAGGCCACGTTGTACTTGGAATAGGTCTCCGGGAACCGGAACATGGGGAAGACGGCGTCGGTCAACAGTCCCCAGATGTCGGCCAGGGAGCCGTAGCCCCCGGCCGGGATGCGGGTCCAGCCGCCGTAGACCTTGGATACGGCATAGGCCTTGGGCGAAACGAGGATGAGCGTGCCCGCAAAAAAGAAGGCCGCCCGCCACAGCGTGCCGGCGCGCCGGGAGAGCAGGGCGTAAAACGCGATGCAAAGTCCCACGGCCATGCACAGCCACACGAAAAGGTGCAGCGCGCCCTGGTAGAAGATCCAGGCGGCCAGAAGCGACGCCCCTGCCCAGGCCAGCGGTCGAAAACGCTTGCCGGCCAGGAGCCCGGCCAGCAGCGGCACCAGGCACAGGCTGATCTGGGGGGAATAGCCGATGGCGAGATGTTGCACTAGCCAGGGGTTGAAGAGGAAAAGGACGAGCAGCGCCACGGCCTGCCCGGTGGCGAGGCCGGCGCGCCTGGCCAGCAGGCGCACGCCGACGATCGCGAGCAGGATGTGCAGCCCGAAATAGGCCTTCATGAAGGCCGTAAACGGCAACACCCAGGCCAGCGGCAAGAAAGGGGAAAGGCTTATGACTTCCGGATTGGACCAGTAGGACAGGTCCTGCAGGGTGGAAAACCAGGTGGTGTCCGCCGGAATGGCCAGAAAGGCCAGCGGCAGGCGGCCGAAGGAGCGCAGGCTGTCGTAGAGGAAATGGAAATAGAAAAGGTCCTTGCTCCAGTCCAGAATGCCCACGCGGTCGGAGAAGAGAAACGCGCCGTAAAAAAGAAACGTCCCGGCCAGGGCCACGGTCCAATAGACGGCCGTGCCGGTCCCGGTCCCGATGCATGACGCCGGGGGACGCCGGGGCGCGGCGTCTGGGCGGCGTTCTTTGGCCGGGGCGGCATGTGTGGCGTCTTGTTTGGGCATAGGCTGGCTTCATGTGGGGTGAGGCTTTCCGGAAATAGCGGCAACGTCCTCTCCGGGGCAAGGTTTTTCGGCGGGTTTCAGGCGTTTGGTTTCCGTCCGACGCCGCCGCCGTCTCGACGAAGTGCGGATTTTAGGGTAGTTGGGGCCATTCTGTACTTGGGTGGGGGACGTATGGAAGACGGGCGACTGCGCGACAGGCTGGCCAGCCTCAAGGAACATCTGCAACTGGAAAATCCGCTGCTGGTCGACGCGGTGGAGAGCTTCGGCAAGCTGGACAAGGTCTGCCGGGGCCTCGGGCTTCTCGGCAACGACCAGTCCACCATCTCCCAGATCGCCTGGTGGCCGCTCATTTCCGTATTGGGACCCTTTTCCGCCGGCAAATCCACCTTTATCAATTCGTATCTCGACATGCCGGTGCAGCAGACCGGCTCCCACGCCGTGGACGACAAGTTCACGGTCATCTGCTACAATGCCGCCGGCGAATCCCGGGTGCTGCCCGGCACGGCGCTCAACGCCGACCTGCGCTTTCCCTTCTACAAGATGAGCGAGGAGCTGGAGAAGGTGGAGCCCGGCGAGGGCGGGCGCATCGATTCCTACATCCGGCTCAAGACCAGCCCCAGCGACAAGCTGCGCGGGCTTATTCTCATCGACTCCCCCGGCTTCGACGCCGACGCCCAGCGCACGGCGACCTTGCGCATCACCAACCACATCATGGACCTCTCCGATCTGGTGCTGGTCCTTTTTGACGCCCGCCGGCCCGAACCCGGGGCCATGCGCGACACGCTGACCCACCTGGTCGCGGCCACCATCAACCGCCGCGACTCCAATAAATTTATCTATATCCTTAATCAGATGGATATCGCCGCCCGGGAGGACAACCCCGAAGAGGTGGTGGGCGCCTGGCAGCGGGCCCTGGCCCAGCAGGGGCTGACCGCCGGCAAGTTCTACCGCATCTACGCGCCCTCGGCCGCCCTGCCCATTGCCGACGACGCCTTGCGGGCGCGCTTCGAGGCCAAACGCGATGCGGACCTGGCCGCCATCCGCAGCCGCATGGACCAGGTGCGGGTGGAGCGGGCCTACCGCATCATCGGCGACCTGGAGAAGTTGGCCCGGGAGGTGGAGGATCTGCGGGTGCCGGAGATACGCGGCATGCTGCTTCGCTGGCGCAAGGGGGCGCTGCGGCGCGACGCCATGCTCTTTGGCGGCGTGGCCGTCGTTTTGGTGGCGCTCTACTTTCTCACCGGCCACCCCTTCACCAACGGCGTCGTGCCGGACTGGCTCGGCTGGATGTTCGACGCGTCCTGGCGCTGGATTCCGTTTCTTGCGCTGTGCCTGGGCGGCGGATGCTGGCTGCACCACTTGGCCCGCAAATGGTCGGTTACGGCCGTGGCCCGGGTGGTGGAAAAGGCCTATCCCCACGGCCCGGTGCGCGAGGGGCTCATGCGGGCCCTGGCCAAAAACACCGCCCCCTGGCGTTCGGTCTTCCGCCTGGAGCCGGCCGGCTGGGGCCAGAAGGCGCGAAACGCCCTGTCCTCGGTCATCATGGACAGCGAGAAGTTCATCCAGTCTTTAAACGACCGCTACGCCCACCCCTCGGGCGTGTGCCAGCCGCTCCCCGACGCCACGAACGACTAGATTTTTCCCGGGCGCGGCGACTCGACCCGTCGCGCCCGGCAATCCCCTACCGGACAGTTGCCATGAATCCCGCCTGCAAGGACATCACATCGTTTCTCGTCATGGACATCCTGGAACGGGCCAACGCCATCGAGGCGGCCGGCCACCGGGTGATCCATCTGGAAATCGGCGAACCCGACTTCGACACGCCGGACTGCGTCAAGGAAGCCGCCATCAAGGCCGTATCCGACGGCAAAACCCACTACACCCACAGCCTCGGCATCCCGCCGTTGCGCGAGGCCCTCTGCCGCCTGTTCGCCGACGAATACGGCGTGCGCGTCACCCCTGACCGCATTCTGGTCACCGGCGGCACCTCGTCGGCCATGCTGCTGGCCTTTGCCGCCCTGGCCCGGCCCGGGGCCAACATGCTGCTGACCGACCCGGCCTACGCCTGCTACCCCAATTTCCTGCGCTTCACCGGCATCATTCCCCATTACGTGCCCGTGGCCGAGGAGGACGGCTTCCAGTTCACCCCGGAGTCCATCGCGGCCAAGGTTTCCGAGATGACCGCCGGCATCCTGCTCAATTCGCCGGCCAACCCCACCGGCACCCTGATTTCGGACGACGCCATGGAGGCGGCCTGCGCCACGGGACTGCCGGTGGTGTCCGACGAGATCTACCACGGCCTGACCTACGAGGGACGGGCCCGCTGCGCCCTGGAATTTTCCGAGGACGCGCTGGTCCTAAACGGCTTTTCCAAGCGCTTCGCCATGACCGGCCTGCGCCTGGGCTACCTCATCGCGCCGTGCTCCATGATGGGGCTTTTGCAAAAGCTCCAGCAAAACCTTTTCATCTGCGCCTCTTCCGTGGCCCAGTGGGCCGGGCTGGCCGCCTTGTCGCCCGAGGGGCTGGCCGCGGCCGAGGCCATGCGCGAAACCTACGCCACGCGGCGCAAGGCGCTGCTCGCCGGGCTCAGAAAGCTCGGCCTGTCTCCGCGCACCGAACCCACTGGCGCGTTTTACGTGTTCGTGCGCGCCGACCACCTGAACCCGGATTCCCTGGCCCTGGCCTACGACATCCTGGAGAAGGTCCATGTGGGGGTGACCCCGGGCATCGACTTCGGCCCCGGCGGGGAAGGGCACCTGCGCTTTTCCTACGCCAATTCCCTGGAAAATATCGAGGAAGGCCTGGACAGGCTCGGCCGCTACGTGAGCGATCACTGCGGCTGAGGCGCGAGCGTCCTACCCCAATCCGTTTTCTCTGTTTCCCCGGGCCCTTGACGCCCACACGGCTGTCGGGGAAAAAAAGGCAGCGCGACCGGGAAAGGCAACCACCGTGGAAGGACTGACCATCGGCGGCGTCACGCCGCTTTCGCCCCTCGATTATCCCGACGCCCTGGCGGCCGTGATCTACTGCCAGGGCGATCCCTGGGGCTGTCCCTTCAGCAACGCCCGTCCCGAGGCCGGCGGGGCCTTTGATCCGGCGGCGGTGCTGTCCTGGCTGGAAAGCCGGCGGGGGCAGGTGGACGCGGTCCTTTTTTCCGGGGGCGAACCGGCGCTTTTAGCCGGCATGGCCGAAACCCTGGCCGCCGCGCGGGATTTCGGCTTTTTGACGGGACTCCATACCACCGGGCTTTTCCCCGAGGCGCTGGCCTCCGTGCTGCCGGCCTGCGACTGGGTGGGGCTGGCCGTGATGGCGCCGCGCGCGGCCTATGAACGCCTGACCGGCGATGCCGGCAGCGGCGCGGCGGTGTTCGCCAGCCTGGAGCGGCTGCTGCGGGGCGCGATCCCGTTCGAGATCCGCACCACCTGGCATCCCGGACTCTTGGACGAGGCGGGTCTGGCCGTCCTGGCCGGGGAACTGGCCACGGCCGGCGCGATCCGCTGGAGCCTGCAAATTTTTCACCCGGGACCGGCTCCCGAGGGCGGGGACGTCCCCCCTTCGGCCTTTCCGGCGCGGCTGGTCAGCCGGCTTCAGGCCGCCGCCCCGCGCCTGACCATCGATGTGAGAACGTAAGGTACCCTCCCATGGACGCGTCCGATATTTTGCGCATCACGCCCGGCGTGGCCATCCCGCTGTCCGAGCTGACGTTTACCGCCTCGCGCAGCAGCGGCCCCGGCGGGCAGCACGTCAACAAGGTCAGCTCCCGCGTGACGCTGCTTTTTGATCTCGATGCCTCGCCGAGCCTGTCCCCGGCGGCCAAGGAGCGCCTGCGAGCCGTCCTTGGCGGGCGCATCGGCAAGGACGGGGTGCTGCAAGTCAGCTCCCAGACCAGCCGCAGCCAGACCGCCAACAAGGAACTGGCCGTGGAGCGGTTCGTCATGCTCCTGCGCGCCGCCCTGACGCCCAAGCCCCCGCGCCGCAAGACCCGGGCCACCCTGGCCTCGAAACTGCGCCGCCTGGAAACCAAAAAGCGCCACGGCGCGCGCAAGCGGGAACGCACCAAGATAGAAGAATAGAGGAGAGGGAAGAGGATGCGAGAGGGGAAACCCTTTTGCAAAGGGTTCTCCCCTCTCGCGCTCTCCCCTTCCTAAATTCTTTCATGGAGTTGGGTTGTTTTTTTGCCTGGGGAGCTATGTTCCTTCTCGGTGCTTAGGAAGAGGCCGCATTCACCCCCCTTGAAAAGTTTTTGGGGAGGGTGGGGGCCGGGGGAGGGAACCCCTTTTTTCAAAAAGGGGTTCCCTCCCCCGGCGCGGCCTCCCTTGACGCTCACGCCCCCCCGGGCTAGGGAAATCTGTCCTGGCGACCCGATCCGGCAGGACGCCAAAGCCCAATTCGGAGCGACCACCCCCTATGTCTTCATTGGAACAAACGCGCCAGAAGAAATCCTTCTGGCTGTCGGCCACGCGGGAACAGGCCAAGGATACGGGCATGGCCCTCGTCCTGATCAGCCTGATCGTCTTCTTCGTCACCAGGGAAATCCGCTACGCGACCATCGCCGCCTTGCTGCTGCTTTTGGATATGATCGCGCCGGCGCTTTACAAGCCCGTGGCCAAGCTGTGGTTCGGCCTGTCCAACGTCATGGGCATGGTCATGTCCAAGGTGTTGCTTTCCCTCATATTCTACCTGGTGCTCACGCCCATGGGCGTCCTGCGCTCCCTTGGCGGCAAAGACCCCATGCGGATGCGGCGGTTCGGCAAGGGCGAGGACTCGGTGTTTCGGGTCCGGGACCATACCTTTGTCGCGGCGGATATCGAACAGCCGTTTTGACGCCGGGCGCTCCCCCGGCGAGAACCTTGCCGTCGCGGCCGGACGTCTCTCCGTATGCTGTGGCGGTTTGTGGAGGTTTCATGGAATTTCTGCGTGAACTTTGGGGATTTCTGCGGGTTCGGAAAAAATTCTGGCTTTTGCCCATCATCCTCGTGTTGCTGCTTTTCGGTGTCCTCGTCGTGCTGACCAGCGGCACGGCCGTGGCGCCTTTCATCTACACCCTGTTTTAACGAGTAGGTTCATGGCCGAATACATACTCGGGCTTTCCGCCTACTACCACGACAGCGCGGCCGCGCTTTTGCGCGACGGCGTCGTCGTGGCCGCCGCCCATGAGGAACGCTTCACCCGCAAGAAGCACGACGCCGCCTTCCCCCGGAAGGCGGCCGCCTACGTGCTCGAGGAAGGCGGCGTCGGCCTGTCCGATCTGGCCGCCGTCGCCTTCTACGACAAGCCGTACCTCAAATTCGAGCGGCTGATGGAGACGTACCACGGCTTCGCGCCGCGCGGCGTGGTGAGCTTCCTGTCGGCCATGCCGGTGTGGATCAAGGAAAAGCTCTTCATGAAAAAGATGTTGCGCGAGGAACTGGCCAAGTTCGGCCGGGGCAAGCCGCGCATTCTTTTCCCGGAGCACCACCTGTCCCACGCGGCCTCGGCCTTTTACCCCTCGCCCTTCGACGAGGCGGCGATCCTCACCATCGACGGCGTGGGCGAGTGGTCCACCACCACCATCGGCGTCGGGCGCGGCAAGGACATCACCTTCCTGCGCGAGCTCGACTTCCCGCATTCCCTGGGACTGCTCTATTCCGCCTTCACCTACTACTGCGGCTTCAAGGTCAACTCCGGCGAGTACAAGCTCATGGGACTCGCTCCCTACGGCATCGCCGGTTCCGAGCGGGTGGAGACGTACAAGCAAAAGATCCTGGACGAACTGGTCGACCTGCGCCCCGACGGCTCCATGCTGCTCAACATGGCCTACTTCGACTACGCCACCGGGCTCACCATGTGCCGGGACGGCAAGTGGGAGCGGCTGTTCGGCCTGCCCAAGCGCGCCGCCGAGTCGGACCTGTCCCAGGAGCACATGGACATGGCCCTGGCCATCCAGGAAGTCACCGAAGACGTGGTCATGCTTCTGGCCAAGACGGCCCGGGAGCTTTCGGGCTGCAAGAACCTGGTCATGGCCGGCGGCGTGGCGCTCAACTGCGTGGCCAACGGCAAGCTGCTGCGGGCCGGGGTGTTCGACGACGTCTGGATTCAGCCGGCGGCCGGCGACGCCGGCGGCGCGCTTGGCGCGGCCCTGGCCGCCCACCACGTCTGGGCCGGTCACGAACGCGCGCCCCTGCCCGAAGGGGCCATGGACCGCATGGCCGGCTCGTACCTGGGGCCGGAGTTCACCCGCCGCGACGCGCTGCGCGTGGCCTCCCGCAATGACGCGCCCTGCGAGGTCTACGACGAGTTCGACGCGCTTTGCGCCAAGGTCGCCGACCTCTTGGCCGACGGCAAGGTGGTGGGCTGGTTCCAGGGCCGCATGGAATACGGCCCGCGTGCCCTTGGCGGCCGCAGCATCCTGGGCGATCCGCGAAACCCGGAGATGCAGAAAAAGCTCAACCTCAAGATCAAATACCGCGAGGGATTTCGGCCCTTTGCCCCCTCGGTCCTGGCCGAGGCCGTCTCCGACTGTTTCGAGCAGGACCGGCCCTCGCCCTACATGCTGCTGGTGGCCCCGGTGGCCGAAAAGCTGCGCTTCGAGCTGCCCGAGGGCTACTGGCAAAAGCCCATGTTCGACCGGCTTTACGTCGAGCGCTCCAAGCTCCCGGCCATCACCCACGTGGACTTCTCGGCCCGCATCCAGACCGTGCACGCGGCCACCAATCCGCGCTACCACAAGCTCATCAGCACCTTTAACGCCCGCCACGGCTGCCCGGTGGTGGTCAACACGAGCTTCAACGTGCGCGGTGAGCCCATCGTCTGCTCTCCCTGGGACGCCTACCGCTGCTTCATGCGCACCGAGATGGATTACCTCGTGGTCGGCGACTGCCTCTTCGACAAGGAAAAACAACCCGAATTCGCCGAATCCGGCGATTGGCGCGACGAGTACGAACTGGATTAGGCCGAAAGAAAAGAGAAGGAAGAGAATGCGAGAGGGGGACCCTTTTTGAAAAAAGGGTCCCCCTCTCGCGCTCT
>NZ_AECZ01000023.1 GCF_000179555.1 Solidesulfovibrio fructosivorans JJ] | reverse complement strand
AACCCTTTCTACAGAAAGGGTTCCCCCCGGTTCCTCTACAACATCGCGTAAAATTCGGCTGGGGAGAGTTCCGTGGATTCGAACCAGCCCCGTTCGGACAGGTGGCGGCGGATATCCTGGCACAGTTCGCACTTGTTGACGTAGCCTTCGGGCCGGGGCGTGTAGTCCTCCAGGGCCGTGGCGTAGTCGTAGAAGCCCCGGATGCCGGTCTCGGCCAGGGTGGTGAGGATCGGGTAGCGTTCCGGGTCCAGCGGCGCGCCGAGGTCGTCGGCCCGAAAGGCCAGCCCCGAGCACAATCCCGGAATGTAATCGCCGTAAAGGTCCATGTGGAAATGGCCGACGTCGGTCAGTTCCGCCCGGCAGTCGGCCGAGGCCTCGGCCAGGATGGCCGCAACCGGCCGCCGGCCCAGGGCCGGGGCGAAAAGGTCGAAGGCCCGGCCGCCCAGATGGATCCATATCCGGCGCAGAACCTGAGCCGGGTAATCCTGACCGAAACGCTCCTGGTATTCCCGAAAGGGGTGTGTCCTATCGGGGTCGAAGGCGCGCATGTCCTCCAAAAAATGCTCCTGCCAGGGAAAGACGACGATGCCGGCCGCCTGGGCCGCTTCGATGGTGCCGAGGGTCTTGCGCAAAGGGATGAAGCCGTTGTGCATGGGCGTGATGGACACCAGCAGCCGGGCCAGCCCCATGGAGCGCAGTTCGGTCAAAAGCTCCACGGCCTCTTCCGCGTCCGTGAACCAGGCCCCGCTCGTCTCCACATATTCGATGGGCATGCCCGCCTCGTCGGCGGCCGCCAGCAAGCCGGCCAGGGACAGGGGGTCGGACAGGGGTTCGCCGCCGCCGATGTGCATGGCCGCCGCGCCGAGCTCCCGCGCCTTGGCGAAAAGGGTCGTGGCCAGCCCCTGGTCCATGTATGCGCCTTCGCGAGCCGGGCCGCCCCGATACAGGCAATGGGGACAGGCGCTTTGGCACTGGTAGGTGGCGATAAGCCCGCCCGATTGGAGCCGCGAGACGCACAAGGACATGGGGCGTTACCCTTGCGCCAGCCCGGTCAGGGCCTTGAGCACCGCTTCGGCGTGCCCGGCGGCCTTGGCCACCTTGGGCCAGGCCCGGCGCACCACGCCCTCGGGGTCGATGAGAAAGGTGGAACGCACCACGCCCATGGACTCCTTGCCGTAAGCCTTTTTCAGCCGCCAAGCGCCGTAGGCCTTGTGAACGGCCGTATCCGGGTCGGACAGCAACCGCACGGTCAGGTCGTTTTTGACGATAAATTTCTCGTGGGAGGCCGGGGCGTCGCGGCTTATGCCGACCACGGCCGCGTCAAGCTCGACGAACCGGGGCATGAGGGTGGAGAATTCCAGGGCCTCGGTGGTACAGCCGCTGGTCATGTCGCGCGGATAGAAATAGAGCGCCAGCCAGCGGCCGGCGAAATCGGCCAGGGAATGGACCTGCCCGGAAGCGTCGGGCAGGGAAAAATCCGGCGCGGGCCGCCCCGCTTCGGGCCAGAGGACTTCGCTCATGGGTTCTCCCGTCTGCCGGCCAGGGGCGCGGCGTCGGTCAGGGTCAGCTTCTTGTGCATGGAATCGAGGTCTTCCACCGGATAGCGCTGGCGCAGGTAAAAATAGCGGTCCACGACTTTCAGCACGTAGTCCTTGGTTTCCTCATAGGGCGGCACCCCACCGTGCTTGGCCACGGCCCCGGGGCCGGCGTTGTAGGCGGCCAGGGCCATGACCTCGGTCTGAAACCGGTCCAGCATAGACCGCAAATATTTCGTTCCCGCGGCGATATTGCGCTCCGGGTCGAACGGCTCGCTGAGCCCCAGCACTTTTTGGGTGTCGGGCATGATCTGCATGATGCCTTGGGCGCCCTTGGGCGAGACCGCGCAGGGGTTGAACCGCGACTCCTGTTCGATCAGCGCGTAGACGAGCCTCGGATCGAGGCCGTTTTTCCGGCTGTAGATATTGACCCAGCGCAAAAGCTGCTTGTTCTCGATGAGCGCCGGGTAACGGCAGGCCACGGGCTTTCTGCCGTCGAAACGGTGCCCGGCCTCCCGCAGCTTCGCGTCGCGCTTGGCGGCGGCCACGGGATCGGGCAGCGCGATGCCGTGGATTTCGGTCGCCGAGGTCGGCACGGTGGCCATTTTCGGCCCGGCGGCCAGTGTGGGAAACGCCGTCGCGACGACAAGAAGCGCCGTCACGATCGGCAAGACAAGTTGCATGAACACGACTCCTTGGTCCTCTCTTTTCCGCCCCCTACCTTCTTCCCCGGGGATTGACAAGAAACGGGGGCATCAACGCGCCTGCCTTCGCCAACGCTCAATCGTGTCGGCGATAAAACCCGGCTCGTTACGCGGCGCGGACCAGACTTCGGAAAAGCGCGCCGTGTCGCTGCGCGGCCGTTCGCCGTCGGCCAGATCGCGCAGGCGGATGCGCATGGGCACGGGCACGCCCTCGCCCACCACCACCGCCTCCTGGGTGCGCAGCGCCGGCAGGGCGGACAAAAGCCCGGCCGCGTTTTCCGGCATGGCCCGGCGCACGAAAAGCTGGTCCTGCTCGTTGCTCATGCGAAGCGACACCAGGGTGTTGACCTGGGACAGCACGGTTTCGGAGATCTCCGAGGGGCGCTGGGTAACAAGCCCGAGAGACACGCCGTACTTGCGGCCCTCCTTGGCGATGCGCGAAAGCGCCCGGCGGGTCGGGCCGAACGCGGCGGCCGAGTCGCGCGGCACGTAGCGGTGGGCCTCCTCGCACACCAGGAGCACCGGCACCCCGCGCCCGCGCTCGGTCCACAGGGCGAAATCGAAAATGAGCCGGCACAGCACCGACACCACCACGTCCACGATCTCGGCCGGCACGCCGGCCAGATTGAAGATCGTCAGCGGCCGCCCGTCGGCCGGAAGCCGCAGATACCGCGCCAGGACATCGGCCATGTCGTCCTCGACCGTGAGCTGGCCGAACATAAAGCTGAAACGCCGGTCACGGCGCAGGGCGTCGATGCGCGCCGTCAGGCGCAGATAGGGGATGGAACTCTCGGGCTTGTCCAGCCGCCCCATGCCGACCTTGAGCAGCTCCAGCACCCGGGCGAGCCGATACGGCACCGGCGTGTCGATGGTCAGCGCCGCGTCGTCCCGCCCGGCCCCGCGCATGAATTCCGCCTTGGCCGCCAGCACGCATTCCTTGAGGATGTTGGCCTCCACCTCGCGGTAGGGCTGCTCGCCGCTGCAAAAGACCTGGGTCATCTCCTCGAAATCGAGCAGCCAGTACGGCAGGACCAGGTTATCGGTGGTGACCGACTCGGCCATGTCGCCAAAGGCGGCGGCGTATTCGTCGTGGGGGTCGAGCAGCACGATGTGGCCGTGGGCGTGGGCGGTCAGAACCGAACGCAACAGCACCGCCACCGTGCAGGACTTGCCCGAGCCGGTGGTGCCGAGCACGGCGAAATGCTTGCCCAGGAAATCGTCAACCACCATGAAGGCCGGCACTGCCGCGTCCTGGTGCAGCGAGCCGATCAGGACGCTGGACTTGGCCGGCTTGGCATAAATGCGGGCCAAATCCCCGGTGACCGCGCGCCGTACCACCGCCCCCAGCTTCGGGCTGATGGATACGCCGCGCTGAAACGTAAACGCCTCGGTTTCCGCCCCGAGGCTCTCGCCCAGAAGCGCCAGCCGGGCCGTGCGCATGCCCCCGGCCTCCGGCCCCGGCGCGGGGGTGAAAAGCGCCTGCACCAGTCCAAAAACCATGGACCGCTCCGAGACGATGACCGCCATGTCGCCCACGCCGACATCGGCCGCCACCGCCGCGTCCAGGACTACCATGACCTCCGCGCCCTCCACGGACGCCACAGACCCGATCGGCATACGCTCCGGCATACATGCGCCTCCGGCGGCCAGGGGGAAACTTTTTGAAAAAAGTTTCCCCCTGGACCCCCTTCAAAAACTTTCAACGGGCTTCATGCCCACCTCAAAAAAACAAACATCTTCCATGCGGCGCTTCGCCGCTGGCGCGGTTGTTGCCGCAATCGCGTCCGGCGTCGAGGCGCGAAGCGCCTCGTGCCGCCGGGCCGATTGCGGCGACAAACAAAGGACGTCCCGCCGCCCCAAGAGACCAACCCATGCCCTATCCCCCGCCGCTCCGGCCCACCAGCCCAACCCGGTAAAGGGGGGTCCGGGGGGCATCAAGCCCCCCGGTCGGGAGGGTCCGGGAGGGGCGACGCCCCTCCCGCCTCTTTCCTTCCATTCCCGCCATTCCCGCCGTTTCCCCCATTCCCTCCGTTCCCTCCAGCCCCGCCATTCGCCAACGCCGCCTCGATGGCGGCGGCCAGGTCGCGGCGCAGGATGGGCTTGAGAAGCAGGTCGCGGATGCCGATGGCCCGGGCAGCCTCCCTACTCATGGTCTCGCTGAAGCCGGTGAGCATGAGCACCGGCAGATCGGGACGGATAGCCAGGGCCTCGCGGGCGAGGTCGGCGCCGCTTAGGCCCGGCATGTTCTGGTCGGTGACCATGAGGTCGCAGGCGATGGGATCTTTTTGGATGCGGGCCAGTGCCCGCCGGGGATCGGTTTCGGCCTGGACGGCGTAGCCCAGGGATTCGAGGAGTTCGCGGCCGATTTCGGCCAGAGCCGGCTCGTCATCGACGAACAGCACGCGTCCCCGGCCCATGCGCGGCTGGGGTCCGGCCTCCTGGTCGACCTCGCCCGCATGTTCGGCCAGGGGCAGGTAGACGCTGAAGGTCGCGCCCTGGCCCGGGGCGCTTTCGACCTTGATGTCCCCGTTGTACTTGCGCACGATGCCGTGGGCCACGGCCAGGCCCATGCCCGTGCCCTCGCCGGGTTTTTTCGTGGTGAAAAAGGGATCGAAAATCCGCTCCTGAATCTCGCCGGGGATGCCGGGGCCGGTGTCGCGCACCCACAGGCGCAGACAATCGGCGGGCGGCGCGTCGTTGGCGATGGGGCAAAGGCCGCCGGGGCATTCCTCCAGCCCCACCTCCAGCACGCCTCCCGTATCGCGCATGGCCTGGGCCGCGTTGCCGCACAGGTTCATGATGATCTGCTGGATCTGGGTGGGCTCGGCCAGGACGGTATCGCGGCCGGGGCGCACGGCGTCCACGAGTTCGATGGAGTTGGGCACGGTGGCCCGGATGAGCTTGAGGGTCTCCTTGACCAGCGGCCCCACGTGCAGGGGCTTGGCCCCTTGTTCGTTCTGGCGGCTGAAGGAGAGGATCTGGAGCACGAGGTCCCTGGCCCGGCGGCAGGCGGACAGAATATGGTCGACGCGGCGGGCGAGCGGACTGTCCGGGGGGGCGTCGCCTTCGATCATCTCGGTGAAGCCCATGATGATGCCGAGGATGTTGTTGAAATCGTGGGCGATGCCGCCGGCCAGAGTGCCGATGGCCTCCATTTTCTGGCTCTGGCGCAGGCGTTGTTCGAGATTTTTGCGTTCGGTGATGTCGTGGGCCACGAACACGGTGCCGATGGGGGCGTCGTCGGCGTGGGAGAGCGGCGAGGCGGTGACGAGGAATTCCCCGTGCAGCCTCGGGATGGCGATTTCCCGGGAATGGTGGCGGCCGTCGGTCATGGCCAGGATTTCCCGGGAGCGCTCGCCGGGCTTGTCTGGCGGATCGAAGACGAAGGCGGCCTCGCGGCCGACGACCTCCCGGGGCGGCAGGCCCAGGCGGTGGGCCATGGCCAGGTTGAGGCGGCGCACCCGCCGCTCGCTGTCGATGACCACGACCATATCCTGAACGGAGTCGAAGATGCCCTCCCATTCGCGCTTGGCCGTGACGATGAGTTTGGTGACGCGTTCGCGCTCGTCGATTTCCCGGGTGAGCTTGCGGTTGGCGCTGGCCAGGGCGGCGGTGCGCTCGGTAACGCGGGTTTCCAGGCGGCTTTTGAGCGCGGCGAAATCGCGTTCGGCCCGCCATTTGGCGCACAGGGAGGTGGCGAACTGGCGGATCTCCTGGGAGTGGAAGGGCTTTTGGATGTAGAGCAGCTTGTCGGCCGGCGGCACCCGGGCGGCGATGGTGGCCGGATCGACGTCGGTGAAGGTGGTGACCACCACGATCTGGACCCCGGAATCGAGGGCCCGTATGGCCTCGGCCGCGAAAAGGCCGCCATGCCCGGGCGGCATGTCGATATCCAGAAAGGCGGCGGCAAAGGGCCGGTGTTCGCGTTTGGCCGCGACCACGGCCGCGACCGCCTCCTCGCCCTGGCGGCAAAGGGTCAGCTCGAACCGGGGGGCGTCGGGCACGGGGGGCGCGCCCCCGAGACCGTCGAGACCGCCCAGGACATCGTCCTGGGGGGCCAGGATTTCGGTGAAAAGGTCGAGGATGCGCGGCTCGTCGTCGGCCACCAGCAGGCGCAGGGGCGCGGGTGTCGGTTGGGAGGATGCGGCCATGTCGCGTCTCGCCTTTCCGGGGCGGGCAATCGCCCCGGCCTAGGGCATCTCCAATCTGTCCAGGCGTTCGACCGTGGCGGCCCGTCCCGACGTAGCCGGCGCGGCGGGCGCGACGGCGGGCTTGGCTACGGCCGGCTGGGGCGCGGGGGCTCCGGCGGCCGGCCGGGCCGGGGCGGAGGACGGCAGGGCCACCTCCTCGGCCGTGGACAAGCGGGTCAGGTTGTCGTGGGCCACGGGGTAGAACTTCGGATTGGCGGCGATGGCCCGTTCGAAAAATTCCTGGGCCTTGGCCTTATTGCCGGCCTCCATGTAGCACACGCCGACGTTGTTGAGCGCCGTGGACTCGCCGGCGACGCTGGCGAACGCCGAGTAGGCGTCGTCGTAGCGGCCAAGCTTGCACAGGGCCAGCCCCAGGTTGTTGGCGATCTTGGGGGATTTCTTCACCGCCCCGGCCTTGGAAAACGCGGCCACGGCGTCCTCGGTGCGGCCCATGAGCATGAGCGCGATGCCCCGGTTGTTCTCCACATCCGGGTCGAAGCCGACGGCCAGGGATTTGTCGTACACGGCAAGCGCCGCCTCGGGCCGGCCTTCCCGGGCCTCGATGGCCCCGAGCAGGGCCGCCGCGCGGGACAGGGACGGCGAAAGCTCCAAGGCGTTGGCCAGGGCCTTGGCCGCCTCGTCCTTGGCCCCGCCGAGGTAGAGGGCGAAGCCGAGCCCTTGCAGGGCCGGGGCGTGCTTCGGCTCGGCCTTGAGCGCCGCCCGGTAGGCCATGGCGGCATTGGGATAATTGCCCACGCGCAGGTACAGGTCGCCCATGCGGGTGTGGACCACGGCGGGCGCGGCACCGGCGGCAAGCGCCGCCAGATAAAGCCGGCCGGCGTCCTTGGGATCGCCGTGGGCAAGCGCGGCATCGCCGGCGGCCAGGGCCTCGACCCCGGGCTTGCCGGCCAGGGCGTCCGGCCCGGATTTTCCCTTGGACCCGGCGCAGCCGGCCAAGCCGCCGAGCCCGGCCAGACACACGGCCACCAGCGCGGCCGCAAGCGCCGCCCGTACCTTTTCCTTCACCGCGAGCCCTCCCCTTATCCTTCGCCCTGTATAGCAAAGGCGGACGAGGGGGTAAACACGGCCGCCGGACGAGGGCATCCCCCCGCCGTCCTTTGCTGGAAGAACGCCTCCACAAAAAGTGGTTCGACCGCGATACAATCCACGATTCATAGACTCCATCCGACGCGGCCGCCGGCCTTTTCCGGTTCGGGCAAAAAAGATTTGCCCAGCGGCCCTGTTGCGCGAGCCGGCCGCCTCCGACTCCCTTCCCCCGCCCTGGCATGAATCTTTCAGACGCCTAGGGGAATGCCCCTAGGGGGAATTGCGCATCCTAGAAAAATGACAAGCGAGATACGTGCCATGAAACGACTTCACAGGGACCAGCGCGGCCTGGCGGCCGTGGAAATGGCCATCGCCATGGTGTTGCTCGTCCCCCTGCTCCTCATTCTCGTGGAGGCGAGCCGGGCCCTGACCGAGTATTCCCAGTTGCAAAACGCGGCCATGGAAGGGGCGCGCATGCTGGCGCGGCAAAACGGCGAGACGGGCGGGGTCGAGGATTACATCAAAAACACGGTGCTCACGGACGCGTCCGGGAAGTCGCTTTTCGACGGCGCCGAGCCGACCGTGACCATCTCCCCCCGCGACGCAAACAACAACGTAACCGTGCAGGTGGACCATGACTACAACCCCTCGTTCATGCCGCAATACGACGCCTCGGGGAATCCCACTCCTTTCAATTTGCCTGGATCGGATACGCTCACGATTTCGGCCAAGACGACCATGGCGTTGCCGGCTGCAAACTAGCCGCGGCGACGCCCGTGGGGCGTCGAGCGTGGTCGTCGCGGCGACGCTGGTCGGGCTTATGGCCGCCGTGGGCGTGGCCGTGGACCTCGGCCGCGTCTACGTGGCCCACAACAAGCTGCAAAACGCCGTGGACGCGGCCGCCCTGGCCGGAAGCCTCCAGCTGCCCGACGACCCGGACGTGGACAACGGCAAGGTCTCGCAGGCGGTCACGACCAACCTGGCCGCCAACGACCCCGAAGCCAAGGCCACCGACATTTCCTCGGGCGGCGCCACCCGCAGCGTGTGCGTCACGGCCGAGGCCGACGTGGACATGACGCTGTCCAAGGTGGTGGGCCTCGACGCCACCACGGTTACGGCCGAAGCCTGCGCCGGCTACAACGACATCGAACTGGTCATGGTGCTCGACGCCACGGGCAGCATGAGAGGCACGCCGATCGCCAACGTCAAGGAAGCGGCGGCGAACCTGGTCGACCTCATCATGCCCGATTCCGGGGCCAACACCCGCTCCAAGATCGGGCTGGTCCCCTTCCAGGGCAAGGTCCGCATCGACGGCAACGACCCGGTCACGGCCGAGCGGGACCCGGACGGCGTGGGGGCCGGCTGCCGCAACGCCGACGGCACCCTAAACGACGGCAAGCTCAAGACCGAATACAGCGACACCCGCAGCCGCAACTCCATCTTCTACGGCTACACCATAAGCGGCGTGAGCACCTATTACGACCGAACCTGTTCCGGCATGTCGCCCATCCGGGCCCTGTCCTCGGACAAGGAGGCCATTCTCGACAATATCGGCGCCATCAACGCCGGGGCCGTGACCTCGGGCACGCTCATCTCCGAAGGCATCAAATGGGGGCACAAGGTGCTCTCGCCCAAGGCCCCCTACACCGAAGGCAACACGGACAAGAAGGTGCGCAAGATCATGATCGTGCTCACCGACGGCGACACCGAGGACGGACGTTGCGGCGGCCGCTACGCCTCGGCCTCGCGGACCGTCAACGCCTACTGGACCAATGCCTACTTCGGCCAGGGGCTGCGGCCCAACAGCGCGAGTTCGCCCTACGACACCCTGTCCACGGCCTCGGCGACCCTGGCCCAGATCCCGGATTGCACCGACGGCGGCAAGCTCAACCAATACGTCCTGGACGAGGCCGACGACGCCAAAAACGACGCCGACTATCCGGTGGAAATCTTCGCCATCCGCTTCGGCGACTCCGATGCCACGGACATAAGCCTCATGAAGCGGATCGCCTCGTCCAAGTCCGGCACCGACGACCATTATTACGACGCGCCGGACAGTTCCGACATCAAGGACATGTTCAAAAAGATCGGCCAGCAGCTCGGCCAGCGCCTCATGAGCAAAAAGGAAGCCACCACCGGCACGCCATAACGGGGAAAAGGGACACGACCATGCGCACGCAACCGCTCCGCAACCAGCGCGTCTCCCGCCGCCGGGAATCGGGCGCGACCGCCGTGGAATTCGCCCTGGTGCTGCCCGTGCTGGTCTTCATGCTGCTTGGCATCATCGAAGTCGCCAACATCCTGCGCATCCAGTTCACCCTGGAAAGCGCGGCCACCACCGTGGCCCACGACATCTCCCAAAACCCGAACATCACCAACCAGTCCGCGGCCCAAAACCTTTTTGACGGCAAGCAGGACAGCTACGCCCCGCTCGTGCAGCAAGGCCGCGACACATCCGATCCCTCGGACCCGCCGGCCCTGGCCATGAGCCCGACCACGCGGCCGACGTGCAATTCGAGCTCCTGCACGCCGTTTCTGATCACCATCACCTACACCTACAAGGCGATGACCGCGCCCATGCAACCCTTTTTCGACGGGCTGACGCTGTCCGCCTCGGCCCGCAAGAGCCCCGAGCCCAACACGAGCACCGCGCTGGCCGCCCAATAGCGCGCATCCGGAGGAAACGCTCCATGAAAAAGATCTCCATCGCCCTGGCGGCGGCCCTCGTCCTGACCCTGGCCGGCCTGGCCCCGGCGGCGACGACCAAGGCCAATATCGTCGCCTTCTACAATGCCTACCTGGCCCTGGTCAGCGCGAGCGACTACGTGCCGCTGTCGCGGGATACGCCCGAGGCCTACGACGCCAAGTTCGACGCCATCGCCCGGGACGCCGGCTTCGAGGATGCCGCCGCCGCCCTGGCCGCCAGCGAGGATTACGCCGACGACGCCGAGGTGGCCGCCCTGCGCAAGGCTGTGGCCGACAAGATTCTCGAGCAGTACCGGCCGTACAAGGAATGACGCGCCCCTGGAAAGTTTTTGAAAGGGGGGTCCAGGGGGGGGGAAACTTTTTGAAAAAAGTTTCCCCCCCTGGCGGCGTTCACATCAAAAATAACTTGAGAGCGCCAGGGCCAGGGCCAGGCCGATGGCGGACGTGACCACGGACACCACAAGCCAGAGGGCGAGGCGGCGGGCCAGGAAAGTGCCGGCCAGCCCCGTGCCCAGGCGCGGAGCCGGGATGATGCCCTCGGCGCGCAGCAGCCGGTACAGGCCGATGACGGCCGCCAGGCACACGGCCAGGGCCAGCAGGTTGTCGGGTTTGTGGAAGAAATCCGAGAGTCCCCGGGCGGCGTCCAGGGAGTGGTGCGCGTTGCCGGAAAAGGCGTCGGCGATGTCCTTCCCCTTTTCCCCAAGCTCCCCGACGGAGCGCATGACGTCGTCCGCGCCGGCCATGCCCGTCTCCCTATTACCGGTTGATACTGCTGAACATCCGCATGAGGCTTATGCCCGCCGGCCCCAGGATCACGATCAAAAGCGTGGGGAAGATGAAAAGGACGAGCGGGAAAAGCAGCTTGACCGGCAGCTTGGCGGCCAGTTCCTCGGCCAACTGGAACCGCTTGGTCCGCATGGAGTCGGCATAGACCCGCAGGGTCTGGGCGATGGAGGTGCCGAACATGTCGGTCTGGATGAGCATGGCCACAAGGCTGCCCATGTCCTCGAGCCCCACCCTATTCGAAAGATTCTTGAGCGCCTCCCGCCGCGACTTGCCGGCCCGAAGCTCCAGGGTCAAAAGCCGCAACTCGGAACTTAAAATCGGCTCCTTGTGGGTCATTTCCAGACACACCCGGTAGATGGCGGCGTCGAGCCCCATGCCCGCCTCGACGCAGACCACAAGCAGGTCCAGGGCGTCGGGCAGACCGTGCAGAATGGCCTTCTGGCGCTTTTTCACCCGCGAATCGAGCACGACCCCCGGCAGGTAAAAGCCTCCGGCCACGCAGGCCAGGGCCGCGAACATCTTGTACTGGGCCGGAATCCGGCCGGAAGCAGCCAAAAACACGCCCACGAGAAGCCCCACCAGGGCCGCGCCGACCTTGAGGCCCCAATAGATCTCCACGGCCCCGGGCTGGCGAAACCCGGCGTGGATCAGGGTCGTGCGCGTCTTGGAAAGCTCCTCGGCCTCCTTGGGCTTGACCGCCTCGCCAAAGCGGGCGGCCAGTCCCCGGCCAAGCCCGGCCAGCCAGCCGATCACCCCGGGCCGGCGGCCGCCTTCCGGCCCGGCCGGATGCAACACGGCCATGGCCCGCTCGGCGATCTCCCGACGCTTTTCGCGCTCGTCGCGCAGCACCATGACGGCGTACACGAAAAAGCCGACGCTGGCGGAAACAAGCAGGGAGATAAGGATGATCTGCATGGCGACCTCAGACCTCGATGCGCACCATCTTGCGGATGACCAGGACGCCCAGGGTCATAAGGCCCATGACGACATAGATGAGGATGCGGCCCAAAGGCTCGGTGAAAAGCAGGCCCAGGTAGCCGGGGTTGAGGACCTGCACCGCGCCGCACACGAAAAACGGCAGCAGGCACAAGACCCAGGCGGCCATGCGCCCCTCGGCCGAAAGCACCCGGATGCGCCCCTTGAGCTTGAGCCGCTCGCGGATCAGGGAGGCGATGTTGCCGATGATCTCGGCCAGATTGCCGCCGGTCTCGTTCTGGATCTTGACCGAAATCACGAAGAAGTTGAGGTCCGGGCAGTCCACCCGGTCCATGAGGTTGTCCAGGGCCACGGTCACGCCCATGCCGAAGTTGATCTCCTCCAGGGTCGTCCGGAACTCGCTGCTTATGGGCTCGGCGAATTCGCTGACCACCATGCCCATGCCGCTGGTGAAGGTATGCCCGGCCCGAAGCGCCCGGCCGACAAGATCCAGGGCCTCGGGCAACTGGCGCTCGAACTCCGTCATGCGCTTGGCCTTGCGCATGGCGATCCACTTGAAAGGCAAAAAACCGAGCCCCACGCCGACGGCCAGACGCGCCAGAAGATTTTGCGTGTAGATCGAGGCCGCCATAGAGCCCGTGACGGCCAGGACCAGCGACAACAGGACGAAGACGCCAAGCGGCGCCTCGATGTCCGCCTGGTCGAGCATCTTGTCCATGCGCCGGCTCCAGGCCTGGCGCGACAAAAAGACGTCCAGCCAGCGCAGCCCGCTCATCTCGTGGCGCTTGACCAGATCGCCGGGCACGTCCGCCGCCTCCCGGGCGCGCGTCGCCGCCTCGATGCGCCGGGCCAGCTCCTTGCCGCTTTTGTCCGTCAGCCGGCGCACCACGAAAACCGCGGCCACGAACACGTAGACCAGCGACAAAATCCAGGCCAGCGACAGGATGTTCGGCGGTCCGTTGGTCATAAGCGGCCTTCCCCGGAGGGGCGCGCCAGGCGTTGCGGCGTCATGCGGCTCCCCCGTCGGATCAGGTCTCGACGACGTTTCGCGGATCGAAGATGCCGTTTGGCATCCGAATGCCCTTGGACTCGAATTTGGCCGCGAACTTCGGCCGGATGCCCCGGGCCAGAAACGCGCCCTTGACCTTGCCGTCGGCCGACACCCCGCGCTGCTCGAAGGCGAAGATCTCCTGCATGGTGATGACCTCGCCCTCCATGCCGGTCAGTTCCTGAAAGCTGACGAGCTTTCTGCTGCCGTCGGAAAAGCGGGAAATCTGGATGATCACGTCCACGGCCGAGGCGATGTAGCGCTTGAGCGAAAGCGGCGAAATGGTCAGCCCGGCCATGGCCACAAGCGTCTCCAGGCGCATGAGCGCGTCGCGCGGAGTGTTGGCGTGCAGGGTGGCGAGCGACCCGTCGTGGCCGGTGTTCATGGCCTGCAGCATGTCCAGGGCCTCGGCTCCGCGCACCTCGCCGACGATGATGCGGTCCGGGCGCATGCGCAGGCAGTTGCGCACGAGGTCGCGCTGGGTCACCTCGCCGCGCCCCTCGATATTGGGCGGCCGCGATTCCAGGCGCACCACATGGTCCTGCTTGAGCTGCAATTCGGCCGCGTCCTCCACGGTCACGATGCGCTCATCGTGGGGGATGAACCCGGACAGGCAGTTGAGCATGGTCGTCTTGCCGGTGCCCGTGCCGCCGGAAATGAGGATGTTGAGCCGGGCCAGGACAATGCCCTGCAACACCTCGGCGAAGTCGCGGGTCATGGCCCGAAAGCGGATCAAGTCCTCGATGGTCAGTTTTTCCTTGGCGAACTTGCGGATGGAAAGCGCCGGGCCGTCGATGGCCAGCGGCGGAATGATGGCGTTGACGCGCGAGCCGTCGGGCAGGCGCGCGTCCACCATGGGCGAGGACTCGTCCACCCGCCGGCCCACCCGGGACACGATGCGGTCGATGATTTTCTTTAAATGATCGTTGTCCTTGAAGCGCGATTCGGTGAGCACCAGCTTGCCGGCGCGCTCCACGTAGATCTGGCGGTAGGAGTTGACCAGGATATCGTTGACGCTCGGGTCCTTGAGAAAGGGCTCCAGCGGGCCAAGGCCGAGCATCTCGTCCTTGACCTCGCTTATCATCCGCTCGCGCTCGGCCTGATTGAGCGGGGTCTGGGCGAACTCGTCGCGAAGCAGCCGCTCGACCAGCTTGCCGATCTCCGCGCCGATGGCCCCGGCGTCCAGCGTGTCGAGCAGCGACAAATCGATCAGGTCGATCAGCCGGTCATGGATGCGGGTCTTGATCTCGTAATACTCGTCAACGGCAACGCCGGGCTCCTTGCGCTCCGTCGCGGCGGGCATCCCGGGCCGCTGCCCCTGCCGCATAAGCGGCGTTCTTCCGCGTTCCATTGCTCGTGTGCTCCCTTAATGCAATCCTTCAACGCAGGCCCAGCCTCGCACGGCCAGCACCGCCCGGGCGAACGCCTCCGGCGCTTCCTGGGGCGGATTGTGCCCCACGCCCGGAATGGTCCTGTGTGCGAAGCGGCCGGTGAAGCGCGCCGCGTTCCCGCAATCCAGTCCACGGGGCATCACGCCGTCGTCCTCGCCGTCGAGCGCGAGGGTCGGCACGGCGATGGACGGCTGCGCGGCCAGCCGGCCCTCGACCGCCGCATAGGCCGGATCCCCCGGAGCCAGGCCGTGGCGGTGGCGATAGGAATGGATCACCACGTCCACGAAATCGGGGTTGTCGAAACTTTCCGCGCTGGCCGCGTACACGTCGTCCGTGAAGTTCCAGGTGGGCGACCACAGCCGCCATAAAAGCCTGCAAAAATCCTGCCGGTTGCGCGCAAGTCCGGCCCGGCCCCGCTCGCCATGAAAATAATACTGGTACCAGTACCGGTATTCGTTCCCCGGGGTGTCCGGTTCGCCCGCCTGGGCGATGTTTTGTATATTGTAGCCGTTGACCGTGACCAGGCCCATGACCCGCTCGGGCCAAAGCGCGGACACGATGCACGCGGCGCGCCCGCCCCAATCATACCCGGCAAGCACGGCACGCTCCAGGCCAAGGGCATCCAGAAGCGCCAGAAGATCACTGCCAAGAGCGGCCTGTTCCCCGGAACGCGGCGTGCGCGCGTCCAGAAAACGCGTCGGCCCGAAGCCGCGCAGAGAGGGGACGATCACCCGCGCGCCCTGGGCCGCAAGCGCTGGAGCGACCGCGTCATAGGCGCGGATGTCGTAGGGAAAACCATGCAGCAAAACCACGGGCCAGCCTAAGCGATCGCCCCTCTCGTCGTAGGCAACCGAAAGGACTCCGGCATCAATGGATTTGAGCATCGTGGATTTCCTTTGCGCCGTTTCGCCGCCGCGCGCGTCCGCTTGGGCGGCAGCTTCCGGCCGCGCCGGGCCTGGCCGGCTCAAACAGCGGTCCCCATGCCCCCATACACCACGCGCCCGGCCCCAACAATATCCCGGCCTTCCGGGATTCACGCCTTGCGGCCGGTGAGGCGTTTGAGGCCAAAGAGGCCTTTTTTGCGTTCCGGTTCCGGGACCGGGGGGGCCAGGGCCCGGGCAAGCTCGGCCAGGGCACGGGTGACCGGTGCCTTGGGCGCGGTTTCGAGCAGCGTCTTGCCCTGGTTTATGGCCGTAAGCGTCGTCGGGTAGTCGTTCGGCACCCGCCAGAAGACCGGCAGGGAAAGCGCCTTTTCCATGTCCTCCACCACAAGGTCGCTGTCGCGCAGGTGGCGGTTGACCACGATCTTGAGTTTGTCCTCGAGTCCGGCCTCGGCCTGGCGGATATTCTCCAAAAACCGGCGCACGTTGGCCAAACAGGGCAGATTCTGGACGCACACGAGCACGATGGCGTCGGAGATGTCCATGACCTTGAGGGTGATTTCGTCGAGGTACATGCCGAGGTCGATGACCACGGTGTCGAAGACCTGGCGCATGAGCTCCAGGAGCCTGGAGATGTTTTCCGGGGAGGCCATCTGGAGGTCGTCGAGCCGGCTCGGCGGGGCCAGGAGGTAGAGCCCCGAGGGATGGCGCGACATGACGCTCATGAGGTAGGTGGCGTCGAGGCGGCTGATGTTGCCGAGCACTTCGCCCCAATGGTATTTGGGGGTGATGTCCAGGAAAAGCTGGGCTTCGCCGAAAGGCAGGTTCATGTCCACCAGGGCCACCGAGGCCCCGGGCCGAAGCGTCAGACAGGCGGCGGCGATGTTGACGGCGGCGGTGGTGGTGCCCACGCCTCCCTTGGCCCCGAAGACGTCGATGATGGCGCCGTGTTTGCCGGCCATGGGCCCGAGCCGGCTTTCCCGGCGGGCCTTGAGCCGCCACAGCGCCATGCGCACTTCCTCGTGGTTGACGGGCTGGGGGAAAAATTCGCGCACACCCTGGCGCATGAGCCGCATGAGGACTTCGGCGTCGTAGGCCTGGGCCGTGAGGAACACCTCGCGTTCGCCCCGCCGGGCCACGGTCTCGGCCAGGGCCTCCAGCGCCTCCTCGCCGCCTTGCGGGTCGAGTTCGCGCACGAGCAGCTCGGCGAACTCCTCTCCGTCGCCGATCACCTCGAAATCGCCGTCCTCGGACAGGCATTCCTCGAACACCCGCCGCGCGGCCGAGGCGTCCATGTCCAGGAACACCGTAAGCTTCTCGCGCATGCCTTGCCCTCCCGGCCGCCGTCGCTACTGGCCCCTGACCATGACGATCGGATTGGCGGCGGACTCCTTTTCCGACGGCTTGGCCTGCTGGTAGCGGTCGTAGGCCATGGCCGCTTTTTCCCCGTCCATGCCGACCACGGGCGTATCGTCGCCGGCCGTGGGGTCGATCTTCTGGTTGTCGAACACGGCGTGAAACGACTTGCCGTAGTCCCAGCTCTGGGTCTTGTCCGCCTGGCAGCCGAAAAGGCCGCCGAGAAGGGCGAGAAACGCCAGCGTTGCCGTCATGCGGTGCATGGGAGCCTCCTGCCGGATATGCTTCCGGTTGCGACGGAGCACGCCGCGGTTACTGCATTTCCTTGGGCCGGGCCACGGCGGCCACGGGCACGGCATGGCCGAAATCGCCGTCCAGGGCGGCCGGGGTGCTAAGCGACTGGCCTTGGGCCGCGCCGGCGTCGGATTTTGCGTCCCGGCTGATGCCCAGGAAAAACTCCAGATCGTCGGGCTCATGGGCCGAATCCGTGGGCAGGGAAATGGCCTTCTTGTCGAGCGGCTTGACCAGATGGGCGGTGATGAGGATCACGAGCTCCGTCTGGTCCTTCTGGTACTGGGAGCTTTTGAAAAGCGCGCCGAGCACCGGAATGTCGCCGAGCACGGGATACTTGTCCATGGAGTCGCGGGACTGCTCGTTGAGCATGCCGGCGATGGCGAAGGTCTGGCCGTTTTTGAGCTCGATGGTGGTCGAGGTCTGCCGGGTGTTGATGGCCGGCACGGTGGACCCGAGCAGGGTGATGGCGCGGGTGTAGTCGAGGTTGGAGACCTCGGGGTTGACCTTGAGGTTGATGCGGTCGCCGGCCACGACGGTGGGCGTGAAATTGAGCTGCACGCCGAACTTCTTCCACTCGATGGAGGTGGTGCCGAGCCCCGAGGACACGGGCACGGGAATCTGGCCGCCGGCCAGAAAATCGGCGCTCTGGCCGTTTAAGCAGACCAGGTTCGGCTCGGCCAGGATTTTGACCAGTCCGTTTTGCTTGAGCATGTCGACGACGGCGGTCATGGCCGTGTTGCCGGCGCCGCCGAAATTGGTGTTCCAGCGCGCCACGGCCGTGCCCTGATTGAAGGACATGGTCGCCTTGCTGGAGGGCTGGTTGAACTCCCGGTAGGCCAGCTGGATGGGCGTTGAATCGAAGCTGGAGTTGCCGTCCCCGGAGTTGGCCGTCATGGTGATGTATTGGTACGCGTTTTGGGGATAGTAGGTGTCGAACATGCCCGAGGCCACGGACGAGAGGCTGCCGATGAGCGTGTAGGCGAAGTTGCCGTCGCCCACGGCATTGAGGTTGATGCCCATGCGGTTGACCAGGGACTTGGACATCTCGGCCACGCGCACCTCGAGCATGACCTGCTGCACGCCGCCGACGGAAAGCAGGTTGAGCACCTTCTTCGGCGCGTAGACCTCGGCCAGGGCCAGGGCCTTTTTCATGTTCGCGCTGTCGCGCACGGTGCCGGAAAGGGCGATGGAATCCTGGCTGGACATGACCTCGATGCCGCTCTCCCCGGGCATGACGTCGTGGAGCATCTTTTTGAGCCGGGAAATGTCCGGGGCCACGTCCAGGTCGTAGACGGCCCGGACCTTGTCGCCCTTGTCCCAGAGGGTCAGGTTGGTGATGCCCGGCGCCCGGCCGGTAACGTAGATCTGGCGCGGGGAAAGCAGCACGAAATCGGCGATTTCGGGTTGGGCCACGGACACCCGCGACACGTCCGCGTCGCTTTGCAGGATGACCGACTTGCCGATGGTCAACGACAGCCTGGGCGCGGTGCGCACGGCCACGGTCCCCATCCGGCCCGGCGCGGCGTAGGACAACGTGGCCATGCCGCAGACAAGCAGCCAGATGAGCGCCCGGACGCCCGGTTTGGTGAAGTTACGGCCGCGCATGGCTTTTCTCCTCAGGCTTTGGCGGGTTCTGGCCGTCGAGGGTGATGCGCTCGCGTTCGGTGCCCCGGATGATTTCCACGCTGTAGCCGCCCTCCTCGGGCTCGGCCTCGTCGGGAGCGCCCTCCAGGGGGGAGGTCGGCGGTCCGGCCGGCGCGGCGGCAAAGGCCTCCAGGCTCCCGGCCACGTCCGCGCCGGGGGTCTTGACCACGTCGTCGTCGCCGGGCTTGCGCAGGGCCATGTGCATGCTGCCGAGATCGGCCGCCAGGGCCAGCCGTTCGGCCTCCTCGGGGGTGACCATGAGCGTGAAGGAATCCGTGCTGGCCAGCTCTTCCCGGCCGTCCTTGCCGATGCGGGGCTCGAGCTCGGTGCCGGTGGCCAGGACCGGAATGTTTTCCAGAATGACCTTGGAGACCTTTTCCTCCTGCTTGCCGGGCCGGGAATAGGTGACCACGACGTCCACCCGGCTGCCCGGGGTGACGAGTCCCCCCGAGCCCATGACCTTGGTGCCCTTGACGGTGACCGCCCGCTTGCCGGGGGCGACGGCCGCGTCCAGCCCGCCCCGCGTCACGCCCTTGGCCATAAGCTTGTCCGGGGTGATGGGGTCGTCCTTGGAAATGTCCCGGGCCGCGACGCGGCCCTCGGCCTCGGCCACGGCGCGAAGCGCCCCGCCGGGAACGGCCTCGGCCTCATAGGGCTTAAGCCGCAGCATGGCCGCGTCCAGGCGCGCCCCCTTGGGAATGGCCCTGGCGGCCACCAGCACGTCGACCTTTTTCGCTTCGACCTTGGGACGCTGGGCCTGCCCCGGCCCACGCACCGAGCCCAGCCAGCGGATGGTCAGCACGCCGGCCGCCACGGCCAGGATCACGGCCAGGATCATGTGGGGGATCGCCTTGGACTTCATCCGCTCCTCCGTCCCGGGACGCGCCTTGCCGCGCGCCGCCGGCAGCCGGAACACAGCGTTGTTTTATTTTGTTAAACGGTGGCACAGGCCAGCCGCCCTCTTCCTCCCGAATCGCGCCGGCCCCCGGCCCGCTCCCGCCCCCGCCCGCAACGTCCGGGCCGGGTTTCCGGCCTGACAGCCTGGTTTCGCGCGGACCGGCCGGTCGGGCCGAAAGCGGTGGGCAAGCCCTATGCAGCAAGAAGCCTGCCACTTTTCCTTCATTTTCCGGCGGGCCGAAACGATTGCCCCGAACCGGCCATAAGGGTAGCCTGCCCGCCATGCCCCACGCCAAGGAGCTCCGCCCATGCTGATCCAGGTCAAGGCCTCGGCCGGTTCGGGCAAGACCCACGCCTTAACCGAGCGCTTCATCTCCCTTGCCCTGCGCACGGCCCGAAACCTGCCCCGCAGCTGCGCCGGCAGCCTCGAGGCCGGCTACGCCCTGCCCGAGATCCTGGCCGTGACCTTCACCAACAAGGCCGCGGCCGAGATGCGCGAGCGGGTCTTCACGCGCTTAAAAAAGATCGCCCTGGGCCTGGACGGCGCGGACGCCGACTCCCGGGGCAAGGCCCGCGACGAGCTGGAAGAGCTGCTCGTCCACGCCGAGCGCCTCAACATCCGCACCATCGACAGCCTGCTGTTCCTTTTGGCCCGCATTTTCGCCCTGGACCTCGGCCTGCGCCCGGACTTCGAGCCGGCATTCAACGACGCGGAGCTTCTTTCCGACGTCTACGACCGGCTGGCCGCCCGGCTGCCCGAGGACCCGGGACTGGCCCGGCTTTTCGGCGACGCGGCGGCGGCGCTGCTCCAGGGCGCGTCCGGTTTTCTGCCCATGGCCCCCTTTCGGGAGCGGATCTTGGCCGTCACCCAAAAGATCCTGGCCGAGCCGCTCGTCCATCCGGCCGAGCCCGAGACTTTGCGCCTGGGCCTCGAGCGGCGCATCGGCCGGCTGGCCAACGCGGCCGGGGCCATGTTCGCCGCCCTGGACGCGGCCGGGCTCAAGGCCAATGCCAACTTCCTGGCCTTTCTGCGCAAATGCCGCGAAGCCGCCCAAGCCGACGCCCCCCCCCAGTCCGCCTACGCCGGCAAGGCGACGCTTGCCGACTGCATGCTCAAGGCCAGCCGCGACGCGGTCACGCCCGAGCTCGAGCGCCTGTACGCCGAGATCCAGGCGGCCCATGCCGCCTGCGACCGCGAACTGCCGGCCCTGCGCGCGGCCATGGGGCTGGCCCCCTTCGTCGCCCTGGCCGGGGCGCTTCTGGAAGACTATCCCACGTACCTCACCCAGATGCGAAAGCTCCCCCACTCCCAGTGGCCGCGCCTGGTGGCCGGCCGGCTCGGCGGCGACATGGGCGTGCCCGACGCCTGGTGCCGGCTGGGGGCCGGCCTGGCCCACATCCTCATCGACGAATTCCAGGATACGGCCCGGGACCAGTGGCGGGTGCTGCGGCTATTGGCCCTGGAATGCCTGGCGCGCGGGGGCAGCCTCTATCTCGTCGGCGACGTCAAGCAGGCCATCTACGGCTGGCGCGGCGGCGACGCGGCCCTTTTCGACGAGGCCCCGGCCGACGACGAACTTTCCCGGGTGACCGAGGGCGTCACGCGCCAGACACTTCCCGTCAACTGGCGCAGCGCCCCGGTGGTGGTCGGCGCTAACAACCGTTTTTTCGCCCCCCTGGCCGATCCGGAGACGGCGGACCGCGTGGCCGCCGCCCTGCTTGGCCCGAATCTGGCCTCCGCCGCGCCGCAGCTCGCGGCCGCGCTGGGGCAAGCCTTCACCGACGCCCGCCAGAGCCTGCCCGACGACTACCACGGCCCCCAGGGCCACGTGCGCATAAGCGCCCTGACCGGGACCTCGGCCGGCGAATACGAGGAGGCGGCCCGGGAAGCGCTCGTGCGCCTGCTTGCCGACGAACTCGTCCCGCGCCACGGACCGGGCGGCGTGGCCGTCTTGACGCGCTCCAATCCCCAGGCCGGCCGGGTGGCGGACTGGCTGATCCGGGCCGGCATCCCGGTGGTGACCGAAAACAGCCTGCTTCTGGCCGAACATCCGCTCATCCGCCAGCTCGCCGCCCTGCTGGCCTTTCTGGATTTTCCGCCGGACAGCCTGTCCTTTTTCGCCTTCGTCTCCGGGCGCGAGCTTTTTGGCGACATCGCCGGCATCGGCCGCGACGAACTGGCCGAATGGGTCACGGGCCTGCCCCACCGGGGTTCGCTGTCCCTGGCCTTTCGCGCCCGCTGGCCGGACGTCTGGGACCGGCTGATCCGCCCCTACCAGCGCCAGACCGGATTGGCCGCGCCCTACGACCTGTTGCGCGAGATCGTGGCCGGCTACAGGCTGCTCGAGCGCCGCCCCGGCGACGAGGCCTTCATCCGCCGCTTTCTGGAAATCGCCCATCTGGCCGAAAGCAAGGGCTACGGCTCCATCGCCGCCTTTCTCGACTTCTGGCGCGAGCTCGGCTCGGACGAGAAGGTGCCCCAGCCGGAAAATATCGACGCCGTGCGCGTCATGACCATCCACAAGGCCAAGGGGCTCCAGTTCCCGGCCGTGGTCGTGCCGTTCCACCATTTCACGGGCAAGGCCGGACAGGCGGACCTCGTGGTCGGCCACGTGGAGGAAGGCGAGGTGCTGGCCCCGGACATGCCCGGGCTCGGCCCGGACCATGCCCTGCGCCGGGCCCGCGAGCTGGCCGAGCAACTGCACCTGCTCTACGTGGCCTGGACCCGGCCGGAGGTGGAGCTGCACGCCTTCGTGCCGGGCTACGGCAAGCTGCGCGAGGATTCGCGCTATCCCCTGCCCAAGGCCCTGGCCATCCTGTTCGAAGCCTTCGGGCACGATCCGGCGGGAGGCGGGCCCATCCGACTGGGGAGCCTGCCCGACGCGCCGCAAGCCGCTGCCCGCGCCTGCCCGGTTGCCGCTCCCGAAGCCCCGGCCGACGGGGAAACGGCCGAGGGGGGCCGCCGCGCCGCGACAGTCCCGGAAGTCATCGCCGTGGACGCGCCCATGGCCTGGCTGCCGCGCCTCAAGGTCTACCGCAACGTGGCCCGCGATATCCGCGACAGCCTGCGCTTTTCCGAAAAACGGCGCGGCGAGCTGGCCCACCTGGCCGCCGAAACCTTCGCCCGCCTGGGCCATGACCCGGCCGACCCGACGCCCGCCGCCCGGCGCGCCGCGGCCACGGCCCTTGGCGGGGAGCGCCTGGATGCGGGCCTTCGCGACCGGCTGGCCGGGGAATTTACGGACATGCTGGTCTGGCTGGCCGGCCTGCCCGACTGCCGGGAGGCCCTGGCCCAAGGTCTCCTGGAGCGCGAACTCATGGACGCGGACGGCGCGCGCCACCGGCCGGACCTGCTTTTCGCCGGACCGAAGCACACCCTGGTGCTCGACTTCAAGACCGGCCATGAAGACCCCGAACACGCAACCCAGGTTTCCCGCTATCTGCGCCTGGCAAGCGCCCTGCCCGGCCGGGCCGGACTGCCGGCGAAAGGGCTTCTCGTCTATCTCGACAAGCGGGTCTGCAGGCCCGTGGAGGCCGCTTCGTGAAACCCGTCGGCGTCATTCCCTGGACCGAGGAATTTTTCGGAGCCGTGGCCGAACGGCTCGTGGCCGCGACCGGCGGCGATTTCCGCGACACGCTGGTCATCTTCCCCCTACGCCGGGCGGCGCGGCACCTGTGCGACCGGCTGGCCGCCATGCCCGAGCTGCCAAAGCCGGTGCTCCTGCCCGAGATCACGGCCGTCGGCGACTGGGCGGCGGACGTCGGCGCGTCGTTTATGCCGACCCCGCCGGCCGTTCTCGACACCCTCGACCGGGTGGCGCTCCTCTACGACATTGTGCGCGAAATCGCCGCGGAGCACGGGGGCGGGGACCAACCCGGGGCGTTTCCCACGGACATGGCCCGCTTTTTCCCCTGGGGCCTGGAGCTGGCCGAACTGATGGAGGAGCTTTTCCGCCACAACGTGCCCGGCCGGGACCTGGAATACCTGGAGGGGCAGGTGGTGCCGCCCGCCGCCGCGCTGCTCGCTCGCCTGGGCACCATCTACGCCCGGTACCGGGAAAAGATGCTCGAGGCGGGCCTGGCCACGCCGGGGCTCCTTTTGGCCCTGGCCGGGGAAAACGCCAAGGAAGCGGCCGCGCGCCTTGCCGGCAAGCGGATTTTCGCCTGCGGCTTCGCCGTGGCCTCGGGAGCGGAAAAGGCGCTTTTCACCGCGCTGTGGCGCCAGGGAAACCTGGAGATGCTCTGGCACGGCGACCCGGCCCTGGCCAATCCCGGGGCGCGGGTGCATTTCGCCTGCCTGGAGCAAAAACGCTGGCTCGGGACCTTAAACGCCCGGGCCGGCTGCATCACCGGCGGCAAGGCCCGCCGCGCCCGGCGCAAGGACGATCCCGACCGCCCCACCCTGGTGCTCGGCGCTGGCACGGCCAACCTGTCCTCCAAGAAGCTGCGTTTTTTCGAGGGCCACGACCTCCACGCCCAGCTCAAGGCCCTGGAAGGCTGTCTGGCCGAGGGACAGGCGGCCGACGGCCTGGACGGCACGGCCATCGTGCTGCCCGACACCGGCCTGCTCTCCCCGGTGCTCCACATCCTGCCCCGAAAAGACGTCAACATTTCCATGGGCTATCCCCTGGCCCGCTCGTCCCTGGCCAGGCTTTTGGAGACTATCCTCACCCTCCAGGAAACGCGGCTGGATGCCGGCCGCTACCACTGGCGCGAGCTGGTGGCGCTTATCCGCCATCCCTACCTCAAGATGCTGCACACAGGCGACGACGAGCCGCTTCGGGCCGTGTTCCACGCCCTGGAGGCGGCCCTGCGCCAGGGCGGCGCCTTCGTCGATCCCCTGACCCTGGAATTCGGCGACGAGGAGGCCCCGCCGCCCGAGGAAGCCCTGGCCCTGTGCCGGGAGGTTCTGGGGACGTGCCTGACCGCCTTCGAGGACGTGGACACGCCCCGGGCGCTCGGCAACGCCGTGGGCGGACTGTGCGAACTGCTGCTCGCCCCGGCGCGTTGCGGCGACGCCTGGGAACGGTTTCTCATCGACGCCGAGTGCCTCTTTCGCTTGGCCACGAACGTGGTCCCGGCCCTGACCGGCGGCCGGCTGGCCGACGCGGTCCTGCCCCGCGAAACGCTTTTCGCCCTGCTGCGCCGGCTCCTGGCCGACGAGCGGGCCCCGTTCGAGGCCGAACCGCTCACCGGCTTGCAAGTGCTCGGCGTGCTGGAAACGCGCCTGCTCTCCTTTCGCCGGGTGTTCGTCCTCGACGCGGTGGAGGACAAGCTGCCCGGGGCCGCGCCCTACGAACCGCTCCTGCCCGATCCCCTGCGGCGGCTTTTGAAACTCCCGGACAGCCGCGAGCGCGACCTGGTCGCCGCCTACAACATCTACCGGCTTTTTTTCGGGGCCGAGGAGATCACGGTCTTTTACCGCACCGGTTCCTCGGGCACGGGCCTTTTCGAGGACAAGCCGGTGCGCAGCCGGTTCGTGGAACAGCTTTTGTGGGAGGAGGAAAAGCGCCTCGGCCGGGTGCTTCTGCCCGGCGAAGCGCCGGTGTCCCTGGTGTCGGTGCCCCTTTGCCCCATTCCGGAAGGCGACGCCGCCATGCCCAAATCCCCGGCCGTGGCCGAACGCCTGGGCGCCTACCTCGGCGAAAAGCGCCTGTCCGCCACCTTTCTCGACACCTACCTCACCTGTCCGCTACGGTTTTTCTACCGCTACCTGACGCCGCTCACCCCTTTGGCCGAGGTGGCCGAGGAAGGCGACCGGGCGGCTGTTGGGCAGGTGGTCCACGATACGCTGAAGGAATTTTTCACGCCCTATCTCGGACGCGACATCGACGCGGCGGACATCGACGCTGCCGCGTTGGCCGATCTTTTCGAAACGCGCCTTCGCGTCCATCCCGCCTACGAGGCCCTGCCGCCGGACGGCCGGCTGCTTTTGCTGCGGGCCGGGCGCACGCGCCTTGCCGCCATGGCCGCCGGCCTGCCGCGCACCACGCCTGTGGCCCTCGAAACCGAGCTCGCCGCGAGCATCGAGACGGCCGGGCGCGGTTTTCTGCTCGGCGGCCGGCTCGACCGGGTGGACCGCCGCGAGGACGGCATCGTGATTTTGGATTACAAGACCGGCGGCCTGCCGGCTTTGACGCAATCGCTCTGGGACGATGAGGCGCTGTGGGGCCGGTTGTCCCGGTTCACCGCCCCGGACGACGACCCGGAACTGCTCGAGACCGTGGCCAGACGCGTGGGCAGCCTGCAACTGCCGCTATACTGCTGGCTGTATGCGGCAAGCCAGGGCGAGACCCCGGCCGACGCCGCCTTTGTGGAGCTCAAGGAAACGGGCCGGGAAAAGCCCCTTTTCGGCCCGCGCCGCGACCAGAGCGCCCGCGAGGAGGCCATCACCGGCCAGACGCCGGCGCTTTTGGCCTTCGTGCTGCGCCACCTGTCCATGGCCACGCGCTTTTCCCCGCGCCCGGACGACCGGCGCTGCGCCTACTGCGATTTCCGTCCGGCCTGCGGGGCGCGCCCGGGCGGCGTCGCCGCCGCCTCGGACACGTAGGACGAGGGACGACCGCGCCCCATTCCCCGGACGCGCTACCGGTTCAGGGAATCCTCGGGCTCGGTATTTTTCGGGCGCAGGGGCTCGTAGTAGACAGCCGATTTGGTGGCCTTGGTCGCATTGTTGTACTTGAGCTTCATCTTCATCTTCTTTTCCGGAAAATCCCAGGACATCACCAGCCAGTCGCCTTCCGTCTCCGTCTCGGGCGTGCCGGCCAGCTTCGTCGTCACCTGCTTGATGATGTCGATGTTGTCGTGCTCGGTGCGCATGATGCGACCATAGAGCTTGCCGTCGACCACGCCGTAGACGATCACCGGGGCCAGGCGCTCATGCACGCCCAGCCGGCAGGGCCCGGTATAATTGTAGTAGGTGACGCCATCCTTCTCCATGAACTTCACGAAATAGTCGTGGTCATTCACATCCGCCAGCGGCTTGCCGTAGGGCGGCTTGGCGCAGTCGAATTCCCCGGCCCAGGCAGTTGCGGTAGCGGCGACAAGAGACAGCAGCAGACACAGAAGCGACAGGCGGCGCGACATGAGGTGTCCTCCCGAGAAATTGTAAAGTGCCCGACCATAGAGAAACATCCGCCCTGCGGCAATATCCCGGTTAAAGACGGCGTTTCAGTCTTTTTTCGGGATGCTGTGGCCGCAGTCCGCTTCGTCCGAGCGCGGGTGGGCCTTGTCGTAGACCTGCATGATGCGGGCAAGCTCAAGGTGGGTGTAACGCTGGGTGGTGGAGAGGCGCGCGTGACCGAGCAGTTCCTGGACGCTGCGCATGTCGGCCCCGGATTCGAGCAGATGGGTGGCGAAGCTGTGGCGCAGCATGTGCGGGTGGGTGTGCTTGGCGATGCCGGCCTCCCTGGCCAGGGCGTCGACGATGCGCGCCGCCTGGCGGCGGTTCAGCCGGCCGCCGCGCGAGCCCAGAAAAAACGCCTGCTCGCGGGGATCGGGGGTGAATTCCGCCCGGCGCATGGCGTATTCCCGCAGCCGCTCCCGGGACGCGTCGCTTAGGGGGGCCAAGCGCTCCTTGCCGCCCTTGCCGTAGACCCGGGCCACGCCCTGGGCGATACTCACGTCGTCGAGGTCGAGCCCCACGGCCTCGGCCACGCGCAGCCCGGAGCCGTACAAAAGCTCGGCCAGGGCCAGGTCGCGGCAGGCCTCGCGCGATCCGTCGGCGGCCGGCGCGCCCGGGGCCGGGCTGACCAGGGCCACGGCCTCGTCCACGTTGAGCGCCTTGGGCTGGCGTTTGTCCGTCTTGGGATTTTTGAGCCCGGCCAACGGATCGGCCGCCACCAGCTTCTTGCGCAGCATGTACCGGAAAAAGCCGCGCAGGGCCGAAAGCTTGCGCCCCATGGACGTCTTGGCCTCCCGCCGGCGGTGCAGCTCGGCCAGAAAGCCCCGGCCGTGCTCGCGGGCCACCTTTTCCGGTGTGGCGAGGCTTATGCCCCGACCGCGCAAAAATTCCTCGAACTGATCCAGATCCACGCCGTAGGCGGCCAGGGTGGCCGGGGAATAGCCCTTCTGGGCCGCGAGATAATCGAGGAAAGCGGCCACCGTCTCCGGTCGGGCCGGCGTGGCGGGCCCCCGCCCTTCAGTACTGGCGTCGATCGAGGACATAGCAGCTCCGGGGATTTTCCTTGGCCTTTTTCTTGAGCGTCATGGCCGTCTGCGACGCCTCGCCGTAGTGGGTGAGCCGGCCGTTACGGTTAAAGACCACGGCGATGGAAATGGCCATGAGCGGGAAGGAGCGGCGGTTGCCTTCGCGGTCCGTGGACTGGATGAACCCGCGCTCGCGGTCCTCGGCGTCGTAGAAATGGGGCACGATATCATCGAAGCTGGCCACCACGGCCTTGCAGGCGTCCTCCACCCGGTCCGGCGGCAGGATAAAGACGAAGTCGTCGCCGCCGACATGGCCGACAAAGGCCTTCTGGCCGCCCACGGCCCGCACCGTGTTGACGATGATGCGCGCCGTCATCATGAGGATCTCGTCACCCCGGGAAAAGCCGTACTTGTCGTTGAACGACTTGAAATAGTCGAGGTCGGCGTAGGCCAGGGCGAAATCCTCCTTGCGGTCGATGAGCTCCTGGATGCGGCCGATGATCGAGGTGTTGCCCGGCAACTTGGTCAGGGGATTGGCGTCGAGGGAACGGGAGGCACGGGCCAGGGTCAGCGACACCCGCGCCCGCAGCATGACGGCGTCGAGCGGCCGGGTGAGCAGTTCGTCGACCTCGGTCGCGCACCAGTCGATGTCCCGGGCGGCCAGGGCCGCCTCGTCCATGACCAGGGCCACGGGCATTTGCCGGTAGACGTTCTCGCTTTTGACCATGGCCACCAGATCGAGCCCCGGAATGTCGTCGAGCTTCTGGTCCACCACGAGCAGGTCCGGCGGGTCGTTGAACAGGTGTTCGATAGCCCCCCGGCCGCACGGCCTATCGAGCAGCTCGACCTCGTCCGGCGAAAAAGCCTGGCCGAAAAGGGCCACCAGCTCCTGATCGGGGCTCAGGAGCATGATTTTCTGGGATCTGGGGAAAAGGCAAAGGGGCGTGTCTGCCATGGCGGTTCAGGCGAACGACAGGTCGGCGATCTCCACGAACTGCTCGCACAGGTGATCCAGGAGTTTCTCGACGTGGGCGGGTTTGAGCTTCAGGATCTTGAGCGCCTCGGGCCGCAGGTAGGTCACGCCGACGTCGCCGGAAAAGCCGTATTCGAAGACCCGCACCATGAAATCGCCCAGATGCACGACGCTGGCCATTTCGGGGTACAGGCTCGCCAGGTGGGGCTTGTGGTGGTAGGTGAGCCCCTCCTTGATGTTGGCCGGCAGTTTCCAGTGGCCGGACAGCCAGGCGTTGATGCGGTCGTGGCCGAAGCCCAGCACCTCGCGCTCGGCATCGAGATAATAGAGGTCGCGCTCGGCCACCACCCGTTCGATCTCGGGCTTGAGGTCCGGCAGCTGGACCGTGGCCACCACCTTGCCGAGGTCGTGCAGCAGCCCGGCCACGGAATACTCCTCCGCGTCCTTGAAGCCGAGCATGCGCGCCGTGGCGCCGCAGGCCATGGCGCAGCCCAGGCTGTGCTCCCACAGGCCGACCATGTTTTCGGTCATGACCTCGAAAACCGAGGTGGACACGATGATCGAGCGCAGCACGTTGAAGCCCAAAAGCACCAGGGCGTGGCCGATGGAGCTGATGCGGCCGGGAAAGCCGTAGACCGGCGAATTGACCATCTTGAGGACCTTGGCCGAAAGCACCTGGTCCATGCTGATGAGCTTGGCCACCTGCTCGGTGGTGGAATCCGGGCGCTCGACGAGCTTGCTCACCTCCTCGAGCACCTTGGGCAGGGTGGGCAGGTCGCGCACGGCCAGGATGCGGTCCTTGCGCTCGGTGCGCAGGTCCTCGGTCATTTCGCGGCCCCCCTGTCCTTGGCCGCCGAAGCGCCCGACCCGCCCGTTCCGGCCGAATCTGGCGCGGCGTTTTCGGTTTCTTTGGCCGCCTTGGCCGCCGCGAGCATGGCCGCGCTGGAAGCCGATTTCATGTGGAAATAGTTGTCCAGAAGCCGCCGGATCTGCCCCATCCACTTGTCGTCGGGATATTTGCGGAAAAGGAAGGGAAGCCGCTCCAGGCGCTTGTCGAACGACGAGGCGCCGCCCGGGCCGTCGAGGCTGATCGGTTCGCCCTCGACCACCAGATGCTCCACGCCCATGGACTCGAAGCGGGAAAGAAGGCTTTCGGAAAGTTCGGAGCCGGCGGCGGCCACGGCAATACCGTCGGGTCTGGCCACGGGCTTGGCCAGTATCATACCCGGCCGCGCCAGGTTGAGGGGGATTTTCTGCATGGGTCGCGTTACCCTTCCACTTCCCGGGTGTAGTACATGCCCGGCCATTTCCGCACAAGACCCTTCATCTCGAGCAGCACCAGGGCCTGGCTCAGCGCGCCGGAAGCGGCATCGAGGGTCCGGGCCAGGGCGTCGATGTGGCGCTTGCTGCCGTCGGCCAGAAGCCCGACGATCGCGGCCTCGAGCGGCGAAAGATCCGACGGCGGGGCAACGGGGGCGCAAGGGGCGACGGGCGGCGCGGGCGGTACGGACGGTTTGTTGGACGACGCGGGGGCGCGCTTGGAAGCGGCGGGAGCGCGTTTCGGGGCGACGGGCGGCGCGGGACGCGGCATGTCCACGAAGGCGGCCAGTTCCCTGGCCAGGGCGGTTACGATGTCCTCGGCCGTCTGCACGAGCCTGGCCCCCTGGGCGAGCAGGGCGTGACAGCCGGCATAGGTGGGCAGGTTGACCGGTCCGGGCAGGGCGAACACCTCGCGGCCCTGGTCCAGGGCCAGCCGGGCGGTGATGAGGCTGCCCGAACGGGCCGCCGCTTCCACCACCATGACCCCGAGCGACAGCCCGGCGATGATGCGGTTGCGAATGGGGAAATTCTGGGACTGGGGCGGCGTGCCCGGGGGAAATTCGCTGATGATGGCCCCTTCGGCCGCGAGCGCGCGCCAGACGTCGAGGTTGGCGTCGGGATAGACCAGGTCGAGCCCGGTGCCGCACACGGCGACGGAGCGCCCGGGACCGGTCAGTCCGCCGAGATGGGCCTGGCGGTCGATGCCGTAGGCGAGCCCGGACACCACGGTGATGCCGCTGGCGGCAAGCCCGGCCGCGATGTCGTGGGCGGCGGCGAAGCCGTAGCGCGAACACTGCCTGGCCCCGACCATGGCCACGCAGGGGGCGCAAAGAAGCCGCGCGTCGCCGACGACGTAGAGGGCCACGGGCGGATCGGGCAGGTCGCGCAGCCGCGCCGGGTAGGCGGGATGGAAATACGGCAGAGGCAGAAGGCCCTTGGCGGCGGCGGCTTCGATCTCCCGCTTAGCGGCCTCGGTGGAGACGCCCCGGGCGAGCCCGGCCGCGACCGCGTCGTCGCAAAGCCCCCGTGGACCGAAGGCGCGCGCGTCGGCCACGGCGTCGACGGCCGAATCGTACCGGTCGAAAATGCGCTTCCAGGTCCGGGGGCCGATGCCGGGAGCGCGGCGCAGGCGCAGGCAGGCCTCGAGTTCGGCGACGAACGCGGCATCGCCCGTCCAGGCGGCTTCGGGCGCGGCCTGCTCGTCGGTCATTTGGGCAGTGTCTGGAGTTTCTGGCGCACGAGGCCGGCCAGTTCCGCGTTGGGGTAATCCTTGAGATAGCGCTCGTACGAGGCCCTGGCCTCGGCCGTGTCCCCGGTCTTCTCCTGGGCCATGGCCATCTTGTACAGGGCGTCGGCGGCCTTGCTGTGCCCGGGCCAGCCCTTGGCCACTTTCTCGAAGTCGCCGATGGCGGTCTTGTAGTCGCCGGAGGAAAAAGCTCCCTCGCCCACCCAGTAGAGGGCGTTGGGGGCCAGCGGGCTTTTGGGATTGGCGGCCAGAAACTGCTCGAAGGCCGCCTTGGCCGCGCCGGCGTTGCCGTTTATGGCCAGTTGCAAGGCTCTGTTGTAGGCGGCCTTTTCGGCCGGGGAAGCCGTCTCGGCATAGCCGCCCGGTCCCGATCCGCCGCCGGCGGGGACCGGTTTGGGGGACGGCTCCGGGGTGGCCGCGGGCACGGGCGAAACCGGCGGCGCGGCAGGCTCCGTGGGAGCGGGCGCTGCCGTGGCGGTGGCCGGCGGCGCGGCAGGTGTGGCGGCCGGACCGGCGACAGGCGGCGTTTGGGGCGGTTGCGCGGTCGCCGCGGCCGGCCTTTTCTCCGCTGGCGTTACGGGCAACGGCGGGGTGACGGGAGGCGTGGCCGCTGTGGCGGCCTTGTCGGCGGCGATGGCGGCCTCGGGCGTGGTCGGTATTTCGGGCTGTCCCACCCGGCCATAGCCGCGACGCCCCTTGGGGGGCGTGGCCGGGCGCGGTGTGGACTGGATCTTGGACGGCGGCACACTGCCAAGAGGCGGCATGGGAATGCCCTCCCCGCCAAGGGTCTGGGGGCGCTCGGACCGGGCCGACGGCCCCGGTGCGGGCGGCGTCGCGGGAACTCCGGCCTTTTCTCCGGGTTGGGGAGACTCGGGCGCGGCCCCGGGATTGACGAAACCCATGCCCAGGGCGCTGCCCTGGGGAATGGCCGCCTCCGGGGTTTTCACCCCCTGTGCGTGGAGCGCGGCCTGAATCTCGCCGACCCGCTTTTCCAACGCGGCCAATTGTCCGTCGTTTTTGGTCTGGCGCGTTTCCAATTCCTTGAGCGTCGCCTCGGCTTTCTCCAGGGAGGACTCCACGGCCTTGAGCCGGAAGGCATCACTGCCTTTGCCCACGGGCAACGTGTTGCCCGGCCCACATGCACCGAGCAAACAGGAGAGACATATGGCCGAGGCCGTCGTAACAAGTCGCTTTCCGCTCATGACGCAATGCAGGGGTAAAAGATTGGCAACCCATTCAAGTTCCGCCAGAAACTACGTCAGGGGGGCGCGTTGCGCAAGCCGATTTTGCGACATTGCCCACGCTGCGCGTCCGTTTGTTGCATCCGAAAGGAATTTAGGGCAAAAGCCGACGGCAAGGCGTGGCGTTTCACGGCGTCATGTCCGCTTTGCGCCATCCCCGCGCCAACCCCGACTCCACAAAGGAGAACGCTCCTCATGACCGAGGCCATTCCCATCGCAATCTTCTGGGCGGTCATGCTCCTTTTGGCCATGCATCTGGGACTGGCCCTGGCCGCCGCCTCCGTGCCGGCCATCACCTCCCTGACGGGCCTGCACAAAGCCAAGCGGCTGAAGATATTCATCAACAAGTTCGGACAACAGTCCTCCACCTTTGCCCTGCTCGGCGGACTGTGGGTCTTTGTGGTCCTGTGCGCCGCCCTGGCCGCGCTGTGGTTTCTCCTGCCGGAAAAAGCCCCCTACGTCTGCGGCATTCCCCTGCCCCTGGCCGCCGTGGCCGGCCCCGTCATCCTCGGCGCGGCCGCTTTTCTGGCCTACCGGGGCCTGTGGCAGCGCCTCAAAAACCAAAAAGTCCTGCACGCCGTCATCGGCCTCGCGGCCACGGTGCTTCTGTGGATCGCCTTTTACACCGGCCTGGCCACCCTGCGCCCCCTAAGCCTCGCCCTGCCCGCCCCGACCGGCCCCGAATTCCTGCTGCCTCCGGCCGGGTCCCTGTTCTGGCGACTCCTTGCCCTCGGCATCACCCTGTCGATATCCCTGGCCGGCATCTTCACCGGAGCCTGGCTGGTCTGGCGGCGCGACAAGGACGATTTCGGCCGCGATTACTACAACTTCACCCTGCGCCTGACGGCCCGCATCGGCTTCTTGGGCCAGATCGCCGTCCTGGCCGCCATGGGCTGGCTGCTGGCCGGCTTTTTGCCCCTGGTCGGCGAACTGTCCCGCCGCCTGACCATCGCCGTGGCCCTCTACGGCACCGGCACGCTGCTCACGCTGCTGTGCCTCGGCGTGGTCATGCCCCAGGAAAACGCCCTGCGCCACAAGCTCATGCTGGTCGCGGCCTTCCTGACCACCCTCATGGCCCTCACCGGCCTTTTCGCCGGACTGACGAGCATCTTTTTCCCGGCCGTTTTCACGGCCCCGGTGCCGCTTCCGTGAAATTCGCGTGACGTCTCCGTTCGCCCAAGCGTCACATTCGTTGGCTACTCCTTGCGAAAAAGTAAGGAGTTTCCCATGCCCGCACGTCCCCTCGCCATCGCCCTGGCCGCGATGCTGACCGCCACCAGCGCCCTGGCCGCCCAGGCCCCGACCGTGCAGAAATACACGGTCGAAGCCCCCAAATCGACCAACATCCCGGCCCCGGCCAGCCTGGCCAAGGCCTTCCCCGACGGTTTCCCCCTGGGCCTCGGTTCCGGCGTGGTCTTCGCCGGCAAGGACGCCGACGGCTCCATCGTGCTCTACGCCGTGGGCGATCGCGGTCCCAACGCCGACGCGCCCGACTACGTCCCCAGCCCCGGAGCCAAGCCCGAACCGGCGAAAATCTTCCCCGCTCCCAACTACACCCCGTCCCTGGCCAAGCTGCGCGTCAAGGACGGCAAGGTGGAAGTCCTCGCCATCACGCCGCTTCTGACCGCCGCCGGCAAGCCCATCTCCGGCCGCCCCCTGCCCAAGGGCGCCGTGGGCAGCACCGGCGAAACGCCGCTGGCCGCCGACCTGTCCGTGCTGCCCACGGACGTCAATGGCCTCGATACCGAAGGCATCGCCGTGGCCCCGAACGGCAGCCTGTGGCTGTGCGACGAATACGGCCCTTTTCTGGTCAACGTCGACGCCGCCACCGGGAAAATCATCAAGAAATACGGCCCCGGCCAGGGATTGCCCGAAATCGTGGCCAAACGGCAGCCCAACCGGGGCTTCGAAGGCGTGGCCGTGACCAAGGACGGCAAGGTCTTCGCCGCCGTGCAGTCGATCCTCGACGTCGACGGCAAGGTCAAAGCCTCCAAAGCCCCCTTCATCCGCATCGTGGAACTCGACCCGGCAACCGGCAAGACCCGCATGTTCGGCTATCCCCTGGACACCGAAGCCTACAAGAAAAACGCCGACGCCAAACTCGGCGACCTGACCGCCGTCTCGCCGACCAAACTCCTCACCGTGGAACAAGGCAAAGGCGCGGATAAAAAAATGCGCAACATCCTCTACGCCATCGACCTCTCCCAGGCCACGGACCTGACCGGCAAAACCGCCCCCGACGGCAAGCCCCTCGAAACCGTCTCCGACCCGGCCGAACTGGAAAAACTCGGCGTCAAACTGGCCAAAAAAACCAAGGTCGCCGACCTGCGCGCCCTGGGCTGGAGCGCCGAAAAAGCCGAAGGCCTGTCCATCGCCCCGGACCACAAGACCCTCATCCTCACCTCCGACAACGACTTCGGCATGACCATCAAGCCGAAGAACCCCGTCGCCGCCAAAGACGGCAAGCCCGTCAAAAAGCCCGGCGACTACCAGCTCGCCCCGGGCGGCCAGCTGTCCCACGACGGCAAACCCGTCCCCACCACCTTCGCCATCACCCCCACCACCGACAAGACCGAACTCTGGGTCCTCACCCTGCCCGAGGCCGTGCGGTAGGCAGGCGGCACGCGAGCAAGCAAGCGGGGGCTCTGCCCCCGCGCCCCCGCCGGGAGGCCACGGGCCCCCCGGCGGGGGCCAGGGGCGGAGCCCCTGGCCGCCCTACTTCGACGTCATCACCAAGACGCCATTCCATTCCCCCGCCGGCGGGGAAGCGATGAGCGCCTCGCAACGCTTCACGTACGAAGCGGCGGCGGGGTCGGCGGCGGCCAAGGCGGTAAAGCCGGCCAGGGCGGCCTGGAAGTCGCCGGCGATAAACGCGGCCAGGGCTGCCGCGTAGGCGTCGTGGGTAGCGGCGAGGGAAGCGGCGGCGGCGGGCCAGAGCGGTTCGTAGACGTCCACGGGTTCGGCGCGGCCGACCACGGCCACGCGGCCGAGGCGGCGGCTGGCGAAGGCGTCGCCGGCTGCGTCGCGGGTGGCTTTGGAGATCATGGTGTAGGTGCCGAACTGTTTGTTGATGCCTTCGAGGCGCGAGGCGAGGTTCACGGCGTCGCCGAGCATGGTGTAGTCGAAGCGGGAATCCGACCCCATGTTGCCGACGACGGCCTGGCCGGTGTTGAGGCCGACGCGCATGTGCAGGTCGTGGCCCGAGCGTTCGCGGAAGGCGGGGCGCAGTTCGGTCAGTTTGTCCTGGCAGCGTAGGGCCGCGCGCACGGCCCGGGCGGCGTGGTCCGGCTGGTCGAGGGGCGCGTTCCAGAAGGCGATGATGGCGTCGCCTTCGTATTTGTCCACGGTGCCGCCTTCCTCCAGGATGATGTCGGTCATGGCGGTGAGGTACTTGTTCAAGAGCGCGGTCAGCTCCTGGGGCGTCATGCCTTCGGAGATGCCGGTGAATCCCTGGAGGTCGGAAAAGAAGATGGTCAGTTCACGCAGCTCGCCGCCGAGGCTCATGCGCTCGGGGTGGGCGATGAGCGCTTCGATGACGTCTGGGCTCAGGTATTGGCGGAAGGCGGATTTGATGAAGCGTTTCTGGCGGCCTTCGGTGGCGTAGCCGATGAGCACGGCGGTGACGAGAGACCCGGCCACGGCCAGTTGCGGTAGGGCCAGGGGCAGCCAGCTTCCCATGGCGTAGGCGGCCAGGGCGATGAGCAGCGGCAGGGGCAGGAAGAGGATGATGACGCCCGCGCCGGCCATGGCCCCGGTAGTCAGGGTCACGGCCAGTCCGGCGACGACGGCGAGGCCGCCGGCCAGCCACCAGCCGGCCCAGTGGGGGATGACGCGCAGGAAATCGCCGGTCAGCAGGCTTTGCAGTGTCTGGGCATGGATTTCCACGCCCGAGGTGACGCCGGCCACAGGCGAGGGGCGCAGGTCGAGCAGTCCCGGGGCGGAGAAGCCGAAGAGCACGTAGCGGCCCCTGAAGATATTCGGATCGAGGGCCGGCTTGCCGCCTTCGAGCAGGGTCAGCTCGCTGCGGATGACCGCCGCCGCGGACACGGCCGGAAAATCCGACGAGCGCCGCCAGCGGGGGATGGCCCGGCCGGCGTCGTCGAGGGGCACGGTGACCGGCCCCAGGCGCAGGGCATGGCCGGCGATGGCGGCATCGAGGTTCGGCTCGACCAGCATGCGGGCGGCAAGGGGCAGCGAGGGCACGGCCTTGCCGTCGAAGATGCCGAAGAGATTGACGCGGCGGTAGATGCCGTCGAATTCCGGGTCCTGGCTGACGTTGCCGAGGATTTTCGCCCCGGCCGCCACTTCGGGCACGGGAAAGGCGGCTTTGGGGTAGACCGGGGCTTCGTTTACCGGCACCTTGTCCAGCCAGGCCTTGAGGCCCTTTATGGCCAGGGGATCGGGCGGCACATCGGCCGGCCAGACGTTCGTCTTGCCCGTTTCGCGCCCCAGAAAGACGGGCAGCGCGAAATTGCCCAACTTTTTGCCGGCCGCCGCAAAGGCCGTGTCGTCGGCCACGCCGTAGGTCGAGGGTTCGGTGTAGAGCACGTCGAAGGCCACGGCCTTGGCTCCGCCGCGCCGGCAGAAATCCAGAATCGCGCCGTAGACCTCACGCGGCCAAGGCCAGGACAGGCCGTTTTCCTTGGCAGCCCAGTCAAGGCTGGGCTGGTCGAGGAGGATGAGGCGCACCGCGTCCGAGCCGCCGTCGCGCGGCGCGAGCAGCCGGGCCCGCCAGTCGAAGGTGCGGGCCTCGAACGAGGTCACGATGCCGGTCAGGGACAGCAGCCAAGCCGCCGTGAGCCCCACCACCCCGGCCATGACGCCGTGGAGAATGCGCTTGCGATAGGCGGCCGCGCCGCCGGAACCGCCCTCTTTCGCGGGGGAGACCGTCTGTTGCACGCCTGTGTTCCTTTTCAGAGGAGCCCTTGCAGGTGTTCCCGGATGTATTCCGGGGTGTAGTTACCGTCGGGTTTGGCTTTGATGCGCACCATGGGCAGGTCTAGGGTCCGGAGCACTTCGTCCTTGAACCGGTCTTTCAGCGGATAGCCGTCGTGGGAGCTGTCGTCGAGCTCGATGATGCAGGCGACATAGTGGCCGGGCCGCGTGATGACGACAAAGTCCAGGTGCATCTTCGACACCCGGTTGAATGCCGCGTAATACGCGCCCCGATCGGCGTATTTCAGATTGCCCTTGTCATTGTCGATGCGCAGGACATCGGCCAGACGCACCATGGACAAAACATGGTATCGCCTGCCCACGAGCTTCTCAAGCTGCTCGAAAAACTTGCTTTCGTTTTGCGTGAAGACTTTTTTCCGCTTGAAGACGCTGAAATCGAAATCCAGGGAATAATACTCCCTCTTCTCTCCGCCCTTGCGCCACCAAAAAAACTTTCCAACGAGATAGGCCGCGACAAGCAGGCCGACAACGATCCCAACAGTCCGTACATCCACGAATCAACGCTCCGTCACGCACAGCGCGCAACTCACCCGTAATCTTCTTCCATGCGGCGCTTCGCCGCTGGCGCGGTTGTCGCCGCAATCGACCCGGTGTCGAGGCGCAACGCGCCTCGTGCCGCCGGGCCGATTGCGGCGACAAGATCAACCCAACCAACACCGTCTCCCCGCTCCTCCACCCACCATCCCAACCCGGTAAAAGGGGGTCCGGGGGACATCAAGTCCCCCGGCGGAGAGGTCCCGGAGAGGCAGAGCCTCTCCGGGCGGGGTCCAGGGGCGGCGCCCCTGGCAGGTCCAGGGGCAGCGCCCCTGGCAGGTCCAGGGCAGCGCCCCTGGCAGGTCCAGGGCAGCGCCCCTGGCAGGTCCAGGGCAGCGCCCCTGGCAGAACCGGGGCAGCGCCCCGGCCCCCTTAGATATTCCCCAACGCCGCCTTGAAGCGGGCCATGCGCGCCGGGGGCTCGTTGATTTCGGCCACCCGGGCCAGATTGGCCAGCTCGTGGATGCGGTCGGAGGGCGCGGGGTGCGTCTTGGCGAAATCCGCGCCGCCGGGGGTAAGCCGCTTTTGCATCTCCTCCAGCATATCCGGCAGCCCGGAGGGGTTGTAGCCGGTGCGGACGAGAATGGTGACGGCAGCTTTGTCGGCTTCGTACTCCAGGGTGCGGGAATAGCCGTTGTTGACCATGGTGGTCATGATGTCGCCGATGGAGTCCGCGAAGATGTTGGTCAGGCGGGCCACGTCCGAACCTCCGGCCTGCTTGAGGGCCTCGCCGCCGATGATGGCCAGGGCCTCGGTGGTGCGGGCGCGCTTGATGGCGCGAAGGGCGTCCTTGTGCTCCACGTGGGCGATCTCGTGGGCCAGCACGGCGGCCAGGGCGTTTTCGCCGGAACAGCAGCGCAGCATGCCGCGCGTGATGAAGACGAGCCCGCCCGGGGCGGCAAAGGCGTTGATCTCGGCGGAGTCCATGATGAGGAAGTGGTAGCCGCCGTAGGTCTGGGGCATGTCGGAGAACATGGCCAGGGCCTGGCCCACTTCGTTGACGTAGGCGTTGGCCTTGGCGTCGTGGTAGGGATGGTATTTGGTCAGAAGCGACGCGCCGACAGCCCGGCCGATGTAGTATTCCTGCTCGGGCGTGAAGTCCTCGGCGGCGTGGGCCACGGCCTTGACGCTTTTCACGGCCGAGGCGGCATAGCCGCCGACTTGCCCGCCGCCGACGCTTGCGCCGAAGGAATCGAGCACGCGGGAAAGCCCCTCGGGGTTGTTGCAGCCGTAAAGCGCGAAGCCGAACACAAACAGCGCGGCCAGGGAAAGAAGGATACGCGACCTCATTTCGCGCCTCCCTGGGGATGCACGTCGCCCTTGCTCAAAAAGGCCAACAGTTGCGATGGATTGTAGCTGATGCGTTCCATGGCGTCGATGGCGGCGAAGTCGCCGCCGTGGCTGCGGCGGTAATCGGCCTCGACCTGGGCGGAAAAGCCCTTGCCGGCCAGGGCCATTTCCTTGCCGGAAACGCTGCCCGTGCCGCCCGCGCCGCCCGAAGCCAGGGCCAGCTTCTCGGTGGTCAGGGCCGTGCGGTGCATCCAGCCCGAAACGCCGCCGGGCAAGGTGACCTTGGCCCAGTCGCCCTGCTCGGCGCTCACGTCCACGCTCTGGCCGTAACTGGCCTTGCCCACGATCTTGCCCAGGAATGAGGGCGACTGGCGCACTTGCCCGTCACGCACGGACACGCTCATGACCTTGGCCGCCAAAGCGATCGCCCCGCTCAGACACACGGCCAGAGCCAGGGCCAGCGTCAGTTTCCGATAGCGCACGGAAGTCTCCTTTTACGGCGCGCGATGCGCCGCGATTGTGCCCCGAACAGGCGGCGTGGCTGGGAAGAATGTCGACTTTTCGACAAAATAACGATTTATCGCTCCACCGTCACATGAGCCAGTTTCTCGAAATAGCGAATGATGCCGCCATGATCGTCCTCGCCGCAGCCGTCGGCCAGCATGGCCTGCATGACTTCCATCACCGAGGCGGTAAACGGCAGGGGCACATGCAATTCGTTTGCCGTGCGCAGGACGTTGGCCAGATCCTTGACGTGGAGCTTGATGCGAAACCCCGGTTCGAACTTGCGGTCCATGACCAGCGGCGCCTTGGCGTCGAGCACCGTGCTGCCGGCAAGCCCTCCCCGGATGGCCTGATAGACGAGATCCGGCTCCACCCCGGCCTTGGCCGCCAGGACAAACGCCTCGGACATGGCCGCTATGTTGAGCGCCACCACGACCTGGTTGGCCAGCTTGGCCACGTTGCCGGCCCCGACCTCGCCCACGCGGGTCACCGAGGCGGCCATGGCGAGCAGCACCGGCCTTACCGCCTCGAAATCGGCCGCGTCGCCGCCGGCCATGACCGTAAGCGTCCCGTCCACGGCCTTGGGTTCGCCGCCGCTGACCGGCGCGTCCAGAAACCGCACGCCCTTTTCGGCCAACGCGGCCCCGATCTCCCGGCTGGCCAGGGGCGCGATGGAACTCATGTCCACGACATAGAGCCCCTCCCGCGCCCCTTCGATGACGCCGCCTTCGCCAAGCACCACCGCGCGCACCTCGGGCGAATCCGGCACCATGGTGATGACCAGCTCGCTGGCCCTGGCCACCTCCGCCGGCGACGGGGCATAGGTCGCGCCATGGGCGGTCACGGCCTCGACGTTTTTCGCGGTGCGACTGAACACCGTCAGCTCGTAGCCGGCCGTAAGCAGGTTGCGACACATGGGCTTGCCCATGATGCCCAGGCCGATGAATCCGATTTTTTTCATATGGTGCCTCCGGCGGCCAGGAGGGGCGCCGCCCCTCCTGAACCCCACCGCCGGGGGGAATAATTCCCCCCGAACCCCCTTTAACGGGGACGTGTTATAGCGACAGGCCCATCTCCGCTATCCAGGCCAGGGAAGCGCGGGTATCGGGATCGGGCACGTATTCCAGGCCGACGTAGCCGTCATAGCCCATACGGTCCAGTTCGGAAAAGAGGAAAGGAAAACGGATTTCCCCGGTGCCGGGCTGATGCCGGCCGGGATTGTCCGCGATCTGCACATGCCCGATGCGCGGCAGGTTGGCGGCGATGTTGGCGGCCAGCTCCCCTTCCTCGCGCTGGGCATGGTAGACGTCGTACTGCATGGCCACGTTGTCGCGCGCGGTGGCGTCGATCACGTCCATGACCTGCTCGGTGGTATTCAGCAGAAAACCGGGAATATCGAAATGGTTGATGGCCTCGATGACGAGGGTACGCCCCTCGGCGGCCAGGGCGTCGGCGGCGAAGGCCACGTTCTCGAGAAGCGTCTCGAAGGCGTCCTCGGGCGAAACGCCGTCCGGCAGTTTTCCGGCCAGACAGTTGAGCCGGGCCACATCCAGGGCCTTGGCGTATCCCAGGGCCAGCCCCACGCCGTCGCGAAATTCGGATTCGCGGCCGGGCAGCGCCGCGATGCCGCGCTCACCTCCGGCCCAGTCGCCGCAGGGCAGGTTGAAAAGCACCTGGGAGAGGCCGTTTTCGGCCAGACGCGAGGCCAGTTCCCCGGCCGGAGAGGCGTAGGGGAAAAGGTATTCGACAAACCGGAACCCGGCGTCCCTGGCGGCGGCGAAACGCTCCGAAAAGGGCACTTCGGTGAAGAGCATGGTCAGGTTGGCGGCAAAACGCGGCATAGGGGCATTCTCCTTGGTCGCAGACGCAACGCTCAGTCGGTTTTGGACGCGGGGGCGGAGGGAGTCCAGGCGGGATCGAAACAAGGCGCGCCCGAAAGAAAACAGGCCACCATGGCGTCGATGCTCGCCTCGCTGACCATGAGCATATCCGTCTGTCGGGTGAACTGCAAAAGCCTGCCCATGTGCCCGAGTTTTTCCGCGATGATGTCGGCCGGGAACTTCTGGAACCGGCCGGCCACGCGGTCGGCGGCGGCCTCGACCACGAATCCCAGCGCCTCCAGGATGCGGCCGATGGCCCTGGCCCGGCGGGAACGCTTGACGTCGTCGGCCGCGCCCCCGGCAAAGGAAAAGGTGATGTAGTTCTTGTTGACCGTGGCCCCGCAGTAGCAGTCGAGCACGCCGTAGTGGTAGCCCACGCGGGAGCTGAAGTTGAGGTACTTGTCCGAGATGATGGCGTAGGACTTGTCGCCGAAACGCTCGGCGCCGGCCCCGGGCTGGGAAAACATCTGCTCGGACATGACGGAGAAAAAGCCGCCGAGATTCACGGGCCGGGCGACCCGGGCTTCGCCGGTCAGCACAAGGCCGGTTAAAAGCGCGGCAAAGGGGCGCGAGGCGATGTCCTCGGGCGCGACCCGCGATTTGCCGGCCGCCGCCTCGCGGATGCCGCCGCCAAGGTCGATGATGTGCAGGTCGAGGCCGGTGGTGGCGTCGAGGATCACGCTCCCCCCCCGCCCGTCAGCGGCCAGGTCGCTGACCGTGAACATCTCGCCGTAGGACCATTCGTGGAGCAAGCGCGTCACATCGTGCACGGTGCGGCAGCCGTCCGGCTTGAAGGCCGGGGCCTTGGGATCGAGCAGGGTCAGCGGCACGACGCGCGCGGCCACGTCGGCCAGGATGGCGTGGACCTGCGTGCCGGCCATGAACGCCGCCTCGGCCGGGGCCTTGGCCAAAAGCGCCTCCACCCGGCCCCGATAGATCCGGCCCGAGGCCGCGTCCACGGTGACGACCTCTCCCGGCGCAAGGATGCCCGTGACGCCATCGAGCCCCAGGAGCGTGGGCACGCCGAATTCCCGGGACAGCGAGGCCATGTGCCCGGTGACGCTGCCGTGGTCGGTGACGATGGCCGCCGCCCGGCGCATGGCCACCATGAACCGGGGATCGCTGTGGGGCGCGACCAGCACCGCGCCCTGGGGAAAGGCGTCCAGGTCGTCGTCGGCCAAAACCGTGTGGACCGGGCCGCAACCGACGCCCGAGCAGGCCGCCTGTCCGCCCAGGGCGATGATCTCGGCCCCGGGCACGGGCGGCGCGGGGCGCGGGGCCGCCGCCGACAGGGCGGTCAGCCGGCGCGACTGCAAAACCCAAAGCCGCCCCCGCCCGTCGACGGCCCATTCCATATCCTGGGGCCGGCCGAAATGGCGCTCCAGGGCCAGCCCCCAGCCGGCCAGGGTCCGGGCGTCGTCGTCGGAAAGACTCGGCTCCCGGCGCTTGTCCTCGGGCACGGCCACGTCGGCAAGCCCGCCGCCCGTCGGCGACGGCACGAGCATGCGCGGCTTGTCCGTGACCACGCGTTCGGCAATGGCCAGGGTGTCGCGGTCGAGGATGAAGCTGTCCGGGGTGATGACGCCGTCCACGGCATAGGGCCCAAGGCCCCATACGGCGTTAAGCAGCACCGCATTGCGATACGGGTCCTCGGGCAGGCGCGTGTAGAGCACGCCGGCCGCGGCGGACGGCACCAGGACCAGACAGGCCACGGCCATGGCCACGTCGTCGTCGGGGATGCCCTTGAGCAGGCGGTAGGACATGGCCCGGGGCGTGAAAAGGCTGGCCAGCACGAACTTGTAGGCGCTGCCGATGCGGTCCGGGGCGACGCCGAGCATGGTGAGGTACTGGCCGGCAAAGGACAGCTCGCCGTCCTCGCCGATGGCGCTCGAGCGCACGGCGAAGCGCACGGTCGCGTCCCCGCCCGTGGCGGCGGCCACGGCCGCGTCTATCTCGCGCGAGGCGGCCTCGGGGAGCTTCGCGCGCAGGATGGCGGCCTGGATGTCCTCGGCGGCGGCGGCCATGGAGGCCGGATCGTCGGGCGCGATGCCGAGGCGTATGCTGGCCACGGTCTCGAACAGCCCCGCCTCCTCGAAAAAGGACCGGAAGGCGGCGGTGGTCACGGCGAACCCGGGCGGCGACGGCAACCCGACCTTGCCCGCGAGTTCGCCGAGGTTGGCGCTCTTGCCGCCCACTTGGTCCACCATGTCGCCCGTCACTTCCGTCATGGGGATCACGAGCTTTCCGCGATAGGGATTGACCCGGCCGGCGATCACCGTCTTGATTTCGGACGAGAGCCGTTCGACCAGGGCCAAAAGCCCGGGCTGAGGCTTGCCGGAGAGGCGCTCGAAGCTTTTGATCATGCGGATGGCGTGGAACACGGCCCGGCTCGACCGCGAGCGGATAAAGGCCATGCCGAACACCTCGCGGCCCTCGAGCATGACCTCGATTTCCGAAAAAATCTTGAGCAGCTCGGTGTTTGATTCGAGCAGCGATTGGAAATGGTTGTACTTTTCCCGGAAGATCGCGGCCGTCTCCTCGCGGGAGATGGCCGGCCGGCGGCAAAAAAGATTCGTGACCAAGCCGCGCAGACCGGAAACGACGGTGCCCATGGTCCTGCTCCTTTACCGGGAAGCATTCCCTTTTGCGCCCGGACGCCTTCCCCGTTATGCTGCCCCGACCGGCCCGTCCGGCCGGACAAGGGAGGGACTTATGGGCGCCAATCTGGCTATCGTAATGCTTGTCCTCATATTCTCCGTGGCCATCGGCCTGTACATCGGAAGCAAGATCCGTCGCAAATGACCGTACCGGCCAGCCCTTACCGGAGACAAACCGGCTTGGCCGACAGGGCGAGGTCGTCTTCGTCCAGGCCGGCCGCCCGGGCCAAACGCCGCAAGGCCTCCAGGGCCTCGGCGAAATCGTAGCGCGTAACGGCCCGGCGCAATTCCGCCATTTCCTTCGCGCCAACGCGGCCGGGAACGGCCCGGCCGAGCGCCGCCACGTCCTCGTCGGCCTGAATGCTGCCTTCGGCCAGATGCGCGGCCAGACGGCGCAGCAGCGGCGCGAGGTTCGCGGTCATTTCCGCCGGTTCCGCCACGGCTTCCCGTCCCGCATGCGTCGCCCCCGCCGGAACGGACTGGCGGCCTTCCATGACGCGGCCAAGCGCCGCCAACAGTTCCTCGTACTCGAACACCTTGCGCAGGCAGCCGTCCATGCCGGCCTCCAGGCCGCGCGCCAGTTCCGGGGCCGCGTCATGGGAGGTCAGCGCCATGATGGGAATATCCGGCGGACATGGCGGACTCACCCCGTCGGCAAGCAGCTTGCGGATGATACGGGTGGCGGCCGGGCCGTCCAATTCCGGCATCTCGATGTCCATGAGGATGCAGTCGAAGGGGCGGCCGGAAGCCTTTTGCCCGAAAAGCGCCCGGCAGGCGTCCTTGCCGTTGACGGCCGTTACGACCTCATGCCCGGCGCTACGCAAAATCTGGGAAAAGATGGCCCGGTTGAGCTTGGCGTCGTCCACGAGCAGCACCTTCCAACAGCCGGTCAGGGCGCACTCGGGCGGGGACTGCGGCGGTGGCGCAAGCCGGGCGGCACCCTCCACGGTTTCGGCCAGGGCGGCGGCGTAGGCTCCGAGCGCCTGGTCGGACGGCAGTTCCCCCTTGCCCAGGGTGGCCTCCAGGTCCCGCGCGGCATCGGCCAGCGCCTGGGCCGCGATGTTGCCGGCCACGCCCTTGACCGTATGGGCCAGCCGCCGCGCCCCCTCCAGGTCGCCCGCCGCCAGCCGCCGGGTAATGGTCCGGCCGCTCGTGGCGTAATCGCGCACAAACTCCAAGGCGATGCTCGCCAGCAACTGCCCGTTGCCGCCGAGCCGCTCCAGGGCCTCGGCTTCGTCCAGGCCGCAAACGGCCGGCGCGGCGGCCTGGTCCTCCCGGGGACCAGACGCGTCCGCCGAAGCCGCCATCTTGCGGCCCGCCTCGGCCGCCGGCGCGATCCACTGGCCCAGGGCGGCAAGCAGCCTCGCCGGGTCGATGGGTTTGGTCAGGTAATCGTTCATGCCCGCTTCCAGGCAGCGCTGCCGGTCCCCGGAAAGCGCATGGGCGGTCAGGGCCACGATGGGCAGATCGCCGCAGCCGGGCAAACGCCGTATGGCCCGTGTGGCGGCCAGCCCGTCCATGACCGGCATCTGCACGTCCATGAGCACGGCGTCGTAAAACGCCAGCCGCGCCATTTCCACGGCCTCGCGGCCGCCGCCGGCCACATCCACCACCGCGCCGAAGCGTTCGAGCATTTCCCGGGCCACCTGCTGGTTGATGGAGTTGTCCTCCACAAGCAGGATCAAGGCCCCGGCCAGGGGACCGGTCGCGCCGGGTCGGACTTCCGATGGCGCGGACAAAATCGCGGCCCCGGCCGGTCGGGCCGGCGCGGCCGCGACGGTCGAAACGGCCCGCTGCCCGGCCGTGTCCTCCTCGAAAGGGCAGGTGAAAAAAAAGCGGGAGCCCTGCCCCGGCCGGCTGGTGACTTCCAGCTCGCCGCCAAGCAGTTCCACGCCGCGCCGCACCAGGGCCAGCCCCAGCCCCGTGCCGCCGTAGGGCCGCGACAGGGAGCCGTCGGCCTGGGTGAAGGAATCGAGCATGGCCGGGATGGCGTCGCTTTCCATGCCGATGCCCGTGTCGGCCACGGTAAAGCCCAACTTGACCCGGCCGCCATGGCGCTCCACCAGCTCCACGCCCAGGCGCACGGAACCGCGCTCGGTGAATTTGACGGCATTGCCGACCAGATGGCCGAGCACGCCTTCCAGGCGGGCGTTGTCGCCGACAAGCCGCATGGGGACGCGCAGGTCCAGGTCCGGCTCCAGGGACAGCCCCCCGGACTTGGCCGCCGTCGCGAAGCGCCCGATCACCCTGCGCAGCGCCTGGCCCAGATCGAAGGGCACCGGGACAAGCTCGACCTGCCCTTTTTCCAGCCGGGCGAAATCGGTGATGTCGTCCACCACGCCGAGCAGGCCGGTGGCCGAGGCGGTGATCTTGGCCAGATAGTCGCGGACGCGCGGGTCGGTGGCCAGGGGAACGGCCAGATTGGCCAGCCCGATGATAGCCGAAAGGGGCGTGCGCAGCTCGTGGGTCATGCGGGCCATGAAGTCGGCCTTGACCTGCATGCCCGCCTGGGCCTCGCCGCGCAGCCGTTCGCCAGCCGCCTCGGCCTCCCGCAAGGCGACGAGCAATCGGTCGCGCTCGGCGGTAACGCCCTCAAGGGCGGCGAGCAAGGACGCGTCGTTGGCGGCATCGATTGCCATGCGGACTCCGATGCGCTCCGGCCAAGGCCGAACCGCCCGTGAAGGTTCACCTCTCTCCCCGGAAGAACTGACTTTTTCCATCCCCGGCGTCAAGGCCATGACCGCAAGGCATCCCCTCGAACCCGGGCGTCATGGACAAGGCGGCCCATTGCCGCTACCAAGGGGCAAACCCACGGGAGCCGCCATGCCGCCGGATTCGGAAACCCTGCTCGCCTTCGCGCTCACGGCCGCGGCCTGCGTCGCCTGCGCCGTCATCGACATCCGCACCAAGCGCATCCCCAATGCCATCACCTTTCCAGTCGCGGCCGCCCTGCTGCTCCTGCACGGCGTTTTTTCCGGCACGACCGGGCTCACGTCCTCGGCCCTGGGGCTTGCCGGCGGCTTCATCGTCTTCCTGATCCCCCACCTTTTCGGCGTGCTCGGGGCCGGCGACGTCAAGCTCATGGCCATGGTCGGCGCGGGGCTCGGCACCCAGGCGCTGCTGACGGCCGTCCTTTTCACGAGCATCGCCGGCGGGGCGCAGTTTTTCGTCTGGCTCGCCTGGATGCGCCTCGCCGGCACGCGCAAGGGCCGGGGCTACCGGCTGTGCTACGGGCCGGCCATCGCCGCCGGGGCCCTGGCCACCATGGCCCTCCACCTGGCCGGGCAGCCCTACCTGAGCCTGGTCATCCCCCAGTTTTGAGTCACGGGGATTGACCGGCGAGGCCCTTTGACGCACATATCGGCAAGATCCATTTTTAAAATGCGCCGGGGGGAAACCTTTCTGAAGAAAGGTTATCCCCCCGGGCCCCCCTTCCAAAGACTTTTAATAATATTGGGATGTCACCGACATAAAGCTGCAAAAAGGAAGCGCGCGAGAGGGGCTAGCGCCCTTTCAAAAAACCCCCTTTTCCCTATTTGAAGCCATGCCCACGCACGCACCAAACATCGCCCGACGCTGCCGCATTGCCGGCGCGATATTTTGCGGCCTGATCCTTTTGGGCGCGTTCGGGCTGATCGCGGTGTGTTGCGGCACGCCCGAACGCGGATCGCGGCTGTACGACCAGGGGAAGGGCAAAGAGGCCCTGCCGTTGCTTCAGGAAGCGGCGGCCCGGGGTTCGGCCCCCTCCTCCTACCGGCTGGGGCTTTTGCTCGAATCCGGCCGGGATGCGCCCCGCGACCTGTTGCGGGCCTTGGCGCTTTTCACGGCGGCGGCAAAGAAAAACCTTGTGCCGGGTATGGTCAAGGCCGGCGACCTGTTGCGGGAAAAGGGCGAAAACGCGGCGGCCGTGGCCTGGTATCGCCGGGCGGCCGACCGGGGGAATCCGGTCGGCATGGCCAGGCTCGGCGAGATGTTGCTTGCCGGCCGTGGCGCGGCCGCCGATACCGACAAGGCGCTCGCCCTGCTGCGCCAGGCGGCGGCCAAGGGCGACCGGCAGGCGGCCATGGACCTGGGGCAGGCCCTTCTGTCGCTCTCCGAAGCCGGGGACGCCCGCGGCGACACGGCGGCGGCGGCCCACTACTTCCAGACGGCCGGCGAGGCCGGGGACGCGGCCGCCATAAACCGTCTGGCCGACCTGTACGCAACCGGCCGGGGCGTGCCCAAGGACCCGGCCAAGGCGGCCGAACTGCGGCGACGGGCGGCCGAGGCCGGCTATGCCCCCGCCGCCTACGCCCTGGGGCTGACCTATCTCTCCGGCCAGGGCGTGACCGCCTATCCCCTGGAAGCGGCAAGACTTTTCGCCAAGGCCGCCGACGCAGGATATGTGCCGGCCATGCTGCGGCTGGCCGACATGTATTACGCCGGGCTCGGCGTTTTCCGCGACCCGGACCGGGCGCTTGCCCTCTACGACAAGGCCGGCGAGGCGGACGACGCGGCCGCCGGCAGAGTCTGCCGCCTTTTCGCCGCCGGAAGCGAGGACCGGCGCGACGCCGGGCGGGCCGTGAAATTTTGCGACAAGGCGGCGAAAGCCGGCGACGCCGGCGCGGCCACGCTGCTCGGGCTCGGCATGCTGCGCGGCCGGCTGCCCGGGGACGCGGCCACGGGCACGCGGCTTTTGTCCCAGGCGGCCTGGGCCGGCGATGCCGAGGCCATGTACGCCATGGCCCTGCTCCATCTGGCCCAGGAGGGCGTGGCCGGCAATCCGGCCGAGGCCTTCCGCTGGTGCCGGCTGGCGGCGGCGGCGGGCCTGCCCGAGGCCAAGACGCTTCTGGCCGCCCTGTCCGAGGAGGAGTTCCCCAGCGCCGCCAACCTGGCCAAGGCCATGGATTTCTACCGCGAGGCGGCGGGCGCCGGCGATGCCGAGGCCGGATTCGCCCTGGGGTCGCTGCTCTCCAAGGGTCTGGCCGGACCGCCGGATTTCACCGCCGCCCGCAAATGGTACGAAATGGCGGCCAAGGCCGGCGATTCGCGGGCCCAGTTCAACCTCGGCCTCATGTACCTGACGGGCAAAGGCGGTCCGGCCGACGAGGCCAAGGCGCTTGGCCTCATGCGCGAGGCGGCGGACCAGGGCGATCCCCATGCGCGGTGCAACGTGGCCACCATGGAGCTGACCGGCCGGGGCACCACGGCCGATCCCCGGGAGGCGTTTCGCTGGTACAGATTGGCCGCCGGCCAGGGATTTCCCCAGGCCCAGGCCATGCTGGCGACGTTTTATTACGACGGGCGGGTGGTGCCGCGCGATTTCGAAAGCGCCCTTTTCTGGCTGACCCTGGCCAGCCGCGATCCGGGCGGCGACGCGCTGCTCATCCGGGCCGCCAAGGCCAAGGCGGCGCTTATGCGGCAGCTGACGCCGGAGCAGCTCGAACGCGTGCGCCAGCGCGTGGCCGACTTCTCGCCGGCCGTCTTCGATCCCAAGGCCGAAAAGGCGCTGCTTGCCTCCATCAAGTTCCTGCCGCCGAGCGCCCGGGGCCCGGGGTTCGCCTCCACGCCCAAAAGCGCCCGCAACGTCGCCTCCGAGCCGCCCGAGGTGGACAAAAGCGAGGACAAGGCGCTTTTCTAGAGGTTTTTCAAAAGCAACGAGCCCGGTGGGGAACTTTTCCGTACGAAAAGTTCCCCACCGGGCTCGTCAAAAGCTTTCGCTTCAAGGCGGCCGGCACGCCCCATGCCGGGCGCACGGTCAATGCAGATCTGCCGCGCGGACGTCCCCGCCCGATGGGGCTGAAAATCCCGCGCCGCGCCCGCTAGAACGGCACGTCGTCCATGCCCGAGGCTTCGGACGGGAAGGCCGGGCCGAGATCCTCGTCCTGCCCTCGCGGCGGCTGCTGGCCACGCGGACCACCGCCCTGCTGACCGCCGCCGCGCGGGCCGCCGTAGCCGCCGCCCTGCTGTCCGCCGCCCTGCTGTCCCCCGCCCTGGTAGGAGCGCCGGCCGCCCTGCTGGGACCCGAAGCCCTCTTCGCCCATGGGCGCGTCCGCCGCCATGCCGCCGCGCGAATCGAGACCCTGGACGGTATGTCCCGGCCCGGTCACCACCACCTCGGTGGTATAGCGCTTCTGGCCCTGCTGGTCGTCCCAGCTGCGGGTGCGAAGCGTCCCCTCGATATAGACCAGCCGGCCCTTGGAAAGGTAATTGCCGCAAAACTCCGCCGAACGGCCGTACACGGCCACCCGGTGCCATTCGGTGCGCTCGACCTTGTTGCCGTCGCGGTCCTTGTAGGATTCGTCCGTGGCCACGGAAAAGTTGGCCACCGGGCTGCCCGAGGGCAAATAGGTCAGCTTGGGATCCTGCCCGAGCCGGCCGACTAAGATGACCTTGTTGATGCTGCCGGCCATATACTGCCTCCTGCGCCCGCGCCGAAGCGCGTCTTTCAAAAAATGATTACGGTTTGGGAGCGAGCTTTTCCAGCTCGCCCAGGGCGTCTTCCAGGGCGTAGCTCAGGCTGTCCGCGCTCTTGGGATCGCGGTCGCCAAGGGCCGCTTCCAGGGACGCCTTGAGGGCCATGGCCTTTTCCACACCGGGCAAAAGCGCCTGCCGGTCGGTCCCGGGCAGATCGCCCAGCCGCACCCTGTCGTCCAAAGCCTGGGTCAATTCCAGCAGGCCACGGTGCTCCACGGGCGGCGTCGCCGCCACGGGCCAGGCCAGGGCGTACAGCCTGCTGTAACGGTCCTCGGCCGCCACCTCGTCATAGGTCGTCGCCGTGACGCGTATCTGCAGGTACTTTCCCATGGCTACTCCCTTTCCTCCCAGTCCGTGCGCACCCGGTTGACCACGTCCTGGATGAGGCTCGTCTGGGACTCGGGGCACACGCCCACAAGGGGCGCGCCCTGGTCCACGTTCAGGTCGTGCTGAAAATACACCGCGTAGATGATGCCTTCCGGCCCTTCGTAGGTAAGCGGCTTTTCCCGTTTCATACGCGAAACGATGAAAAGCTCCATGCCGTCCTTGACCGTCACCGAGCGCGGCCCCGAGGCCTTGACCTTCTTGTCCACGCTGGGGATGAAATAATACTTGGCCCGCTCCGGGGCGCGGAAAAGGTAGAGCACCTGCTGTAGGATGGAAGCGATGACCTCGTCCTTGGACAGGTAATGGCGGATAACGCCCAGCTCGGCGCCGGCCTCGACGAAGGTCCCCTCGAGTTCCCGGCGCACTTGGCCGATGACGCCCTTGGCTTCGGCGTAAATGGGCTTGTCGTTGTGTTCGCGGGTAAGCTTGGCCAGAAGCGTTCCCGGCTTTTCGCCGTAGCTCCCGGAAGTCGGCACGACCCGGGTCCCGGCGTCGATGTCGGCGAAACGGACCACGCCGGTATGCGGCGCGGCGACCACGATTTCCTCGTAAGGCGAGGCCTTTATCTTTTCCAGTAAGGCTTTGACGTCTATCACGCGCTTCCCCTGTCGGCCTTCTCGGGCGCGACCTTGGAATTTCGAATGGTGTTACATTGGCCCCCTGGCAACAACACCCATTTCCCATGCATAGGGGGTCCGAGGGGGGCCTCCCGGCAAGGAGATCCAAGAGGCACTGTCGTCGGCCGCGCGCGGCGCATATTCGAAGAATACGCCTTCGCGTCCCCGAACAGCCCCGCCGGCCCAGGCCCCGCTCCCCATAGCCGGGCATCATTTCTCTTCCGGTCCCCTGTCCAATCGATGGTGAGGACCCAATACAATGCTATCCTATTAAAAGTTTTTGAAAGGGGGTCCGGGGGGAAACTTTTTTCAAAAAGTTTCCCCCCGGCCGCCGGAGGCATCATCCTCCTCCCCCCTCTTCCTACCGATAATACAAATTCCGGCCGCCGATGGTGAGGAGCACCTGCTTGAGATTCTTGCGAATCTCACGGCGGTCCCAAATGCCCTGGATATGGCCCCGGGCCAGGGCGTTATGCGCCCGGTGGTAATCGGGCGGGATGTCGATGCCGGTGGTTTCCTTGATGACGCCCGGACCGGCGAAGCCGATGTTGGCCGAGCGCACGGAGAACTGGTAGGGCGAGCAGCCGAGGAAGCTCGCCACCGGGCCGGCGTAGGAGTTGGTGTCGTAAAGCACCACGTAGAGGCCGCCGCTTTCGATGTAGCGCCGCACAGCCATGGTGACGCGGGGCATCTGGATAAGGCCGTTTAAGCTCTCCTGGATGCGGATGCCGGCCGTGCCGTGGACGTAGGCCAGAAACGGGTAGTGCCGCCGTCTGGCCCTGGCCAGGGCCCGGATGAACTTCTCGCCCTCGGCCGCGCCGACCGAGCCGCCGCGAAAGGCGGAATAGAGCACGGCGCACACGAGTTTGACGCCGTCGATCTTGGCGTCGATGGACACGCAGGCGGACTTGCGGCCGGTCTTTTTCTTGGCGGCCTCGATTTTGTCCTCGAAGCCCGGGTAGTCGAGCGGATTTCCGGCCTCGATATCGCCGTCGAATTCCACCACCGATTCCGGGTCGAAGACGTTGCCGAGCACCCACTGGTATTCCATGGGGAAGTGGTGGCCGCAGTGGACGCACACGCCGGCGAAGTCGCCGTAGAGGTCCGGGGCCCAGAGGTCCGGGCAGCCGTAGGTCTTGGCCTCGGGGCAGGTGACGGCCTTGTCCTCGGCGGCCTTGGGGCTGACGTAGCGCCAGCCGAAGTCCTCCAGACAGGCCCCCTGCTCGGGCTGGGACAGCTCCACCAGCATGCGGCTTTTTTCCGGATCGCAGGTGACGGGGGCGTTCTTGTCGCGGCCCTTGCGCAGGGGCGCGGTCAGCCGGCTGGCCACGAGCCGGGCCTCAGCCTCCAGGTCGCCGACGGTCTTCTTAAAATTCTTCAGATACTTGCCGACAAAGTCGTAGCGCAAAAAAGAATAGCCCGACCACAAGACGCTCTGGGCCCGTGAGGCGATGCGCGCGCCGGAGGGGCGGCTGTCGCGGTAAGCCGTCTCGGCCATGCGGCGGTACTTGCAGTAGCGCTTCCAGACCAGCCGGTCGGCGGCGGCGTCGTCGAGGGTCCAGCGCACGAACATGCTCTCGGCGTCGGTGGCGTCCTTGCGCTTGGAGGCGACCAGGGCCCGGTAGAGCTTGAACCCGGCGATGCCGAGGAAGACCTGGTCCGTGGCCTGGATGACCTCCTGGCGCAGGTCCTTGAAGAAGTCGTAGTGATGGGGCCGCGCGCCGAGCGGCGGCTCCTCGATGACCTTGTCGATGTAGCCCATGCGCAGGTTGTCGGCGGCGGTGATGTTGAGCCGCTTGGCGCACTGGGCGATGAGGTCGGGGCTGACCCGCTGGCCCTGCCGGATGCCGGCCTCGATGGCGGCCGCGCCTTCCGGGGAGATGACGGAGTAGTAGCCGCGCGAGAACATCATGCGCACGTCGGACAGGCCGATGGCCTCGGCCCCGCCCGAGCCGCCCTCGGAAATGACCGACACGACGGGCACACGCAGCCCGGCCATCTCGTAGAGGTTGCGGGCGATCTGCTGGGCCGCGCCCGGGAAGTCCTCCACCGGAAAGGCCCCGGGGGTGAAGACGTAGGTATGGATGGGGATGCGTTCGGTCTCGGCCACCTTCATATACTGGAGGGCCTTGGCGTTGCCCCAGGGCTTGACCGAGCCGCCGTTGCGAAATTCCTGGCCGTGGCCCTTTTCCTGGCCGATGACCATGACGGGCTGGTTTATGACCTTATCGCCCTTGCGCCGGGTGATGTAGGCCCGGGCGATGAGCATGCTCGGGTCGATGGAGTACTCGTCCTGGCCGCCGATCTCGGTGTAGTTATCGTAGACGTTTTCCAGGATGTCCTTGAGGCTCACCCGGCCGGGGTGGCGCACGATGCGCACCATGTCCATGGGGACGAGCTCTTCGTCGAGCTTTTTCTCCAGAAAGGCGAACAGATCCTCGATCTGCCGCAACATCTGGGCCTTTTCGCCGGGAGCGGACTTGTCCCGGGCGGCCAGATCCTCCAGGCGGGACTCCATGAGCGCGATATTGGCGTTGTCGCGCCCGCCGAAGATGTCCTTTATGTAGCTTAAGCGATCGGCCAGTTCGACGACGCGCTTTTCGATTTCCATATGGCGTATTCCCAAGCGTCCCGGCGCGCGCCCGACCGCCGGCCTTGGCCTTTGGCGGACCGGCGCGCGACCGGGAGGCTAGAATTGCAGGATGGTGGCGGTCTTGTCCCGCAGAAACCGGACGTTGGACTTAAGCTCCGCTCCGGAGCCGTCCTCACCGGACAGGGTCAACTCGTCGAGGTAGGCCACTCCGCGCTTTTTGGCCTCGGCCAGATCCCCGCCCCAGATGATGGCCAGGGCCAGGTTGGGGTCGTAGTCCGTGGGGATTTCGTAGGGGGCGTCCATGGGGATGTGGGTGTAGAGCTTCGCCCAGGGCAGGCTCGGGGCCAGAAACTGGTCGATGCGGCCGACCCAGGGAGTGAAGCGGTTGGCCGGGTCCTCGGCGATGATGCGGTATTCGACGCCGACGCCTTCAAAGGTCACGTCGGATTGGTCATAGCCCAGAGGCGCGCCGAGGCCAAGACGTATCTGCTCGGCGATGAGGTTGACGTCCCCCTGGCCCCGGATGCGCGAGATGGCCGCGGACACGCCGTTTTCCACCTGGATGCGGGTGTTGACCTCCATGAGGAACGGCTGGCCCGTGGGCGAGACGATCCACTCCCAGGTGCCGACGTTGTCGTAGCCCACCTCGCGGGCCATGGCCAGGGAGTAGCCCACGATGTCGTCGAGGACCTTGGCCGCGTCGAAGGAATAGTCGATCTCCTCCGGGCGGAATCCGGGAGCCACCTCCACGCGCTTTTGCCGGCCCGTGGACTGGATGGTGCAGTTGCGCGTGCCGAAGTGCACGATGCCCTTGCCCGTGCGGTCGGCGACGATTTGCACCTCGAGGTGGTTGAAGTCGAAAATGCGCTGCTCGATCAGCACGCCCTCGTCGTGGAACTGGCGCTTGGCGTAGTTGCGCACGCGCCGGTAGACGGTCTTGAACTGATCGATGTCGTAAATTTCCTCGATGCCCATGCCCCCGCCGCCGGCCGAGGCCTTGACCAGGACCACGGAGTTGGCGATGCCCTGCTCGGCCTGGAAGGCGAACAGGGTCTCGGCGATCTCCTCGGCCTCCATCTCGTCGTAGACCGGACGGTCCGAGCCGGGGACCGTGGGGATGGACAGGCTTCTGGCCAGGCGCTTGGTGTTGATCTTGTCGCCGAGCGACCGGATGATGCGCCAGGAGGGGCCGATAAAGACCAGGGGGCGCGAACGCTCGGACACGCGGCGGGCGAAGCGGAAATCCTCGGCGAAAAAGCCGTAGCCCGGGTGGATGGCGGTCGCTCCGGCATGGTCGGCCACGGCCAGAAGCTCGTTGGCGTCGTGGTAGGAGCTTACGCGGTAGGCGGCCTCGGGGCCGCCCAGGGAGCGGGCCAGGGCCAGATGGCCCGAGTCCGCGTCGGCCTTGGTATGGACGCAAACAAAATCCAGGCCGAGCGAAACGCAAGCCTGGATGATGCGCATGGCGATCTCGCCCCGGTTGGCAACCAGGACCTTATGTTTGTTCGTCGGCACGATCCGTCTTTTTATCCTCAAGGTTATCGGCCATCTCCCGCGCCTTGCGCAGATCGATGCGCCGTTTTTGAATCTCCAGCACCAGCTTGTCGAGCCAGGCTTCCTGGCGCAACGAAAGCTCTCCGAAGGCCAGCCCGACCAAGCCCTGCCCACCGATGCGGGCCACCATGACCGGCAGTCCGGCAATGAGCGTCTTGGGGCCGATGGCCAGACTCAAAAGGCCCTTGCGCCCGGACTCGAGACGCCCTTCGGCATCGACCAGGGCCACACCCGAGGCGCTGACGTCGTGAACGACGTAAGCCGTCTCGTCGCCCTCCAACCGGGCGAACAGGCCCCGCACGCGCTCCCTGTAGGCGGCGCGCTTGCCGACCTCGCCTTCCAGCTTGAACGTAAAGTCCATGCCGGGCTCCTACTCGCCGATCCAGCGTTCCAAGACGAACTCCACGCGTTGGTTGCGCGCCCGATGCGCCGGGGTATCGTTCGGGTAGAGGGGTTCTAAATCAGCTAATCCGGTGGCTGTCAATCGGTTGGGGGGCATGCCCAAGGACACCATATACCGCAGGACGGCAACGGCCCGCAACGAGGAAACTTCCCAATTGTCGCGAAAACGGCTCCCCGCCCCGGGCGGCTGGTTGTCGGTAAACCCCCGGATGTTGATGCGTTCCCCCGCGGTCTTGATGAGAAAGTCGTACACGGTGCGAAGCCGCTGCTTGCCCTCCTCGGTCAGGTCGACGCCGTCCTTGGGGAAAAGCACGCCGGCGGGAAAGCCGATGGTGATCTTGCCCGCCTCAAGGGTGGCGGCGACCACGCCGTCGAGGCCCTTGGTCGAAACATAGGAGCGGAACTGGTCGTAGACGCGGCGCTGCTCGCCGATGATGCGTTGGCGGATGCGGGCCTGCTCGACCAGGGTGGACATGTCGGGCGTGGCGATGGGGCCCGTGGTGATGGCCTTGCTTTTGTTGCCGAGCGCGTTTCGCACCGAGGAGAACGAATCCGTGAACTTCTTGACGTCCAGGCTCGACATGGAAAAGAGCATGATGAAAAAGGTCATGAGGAGCATGGACAAGTCGGAGAGGGTGGTCAGCCATTGGCTGGAGGCCTCGACCTCCTCGTCGTCATCATCAAAACCGGTTTGCTCATCGTCGCTCATAACGGCGCTCCCGTGGGGCAATAAACGAGGACAGCTTCTCGTAGACGAGCCTGGGGTTGTTGTTCTCCAGGATGCACTTGGCGCCCTCGAAGATGATCTCCAGCTGCAGGGTTTCGTTGAGGGTGCGGGCGCGCAGCTTGCCGGCCACGGGCAGGAAAAACAGCGTGGACATCATGGAGCCGTAAAACGTGGTGATGATCGCCACGGCCATGGCCGGCCCCAGGGTCTTGGGGTCGTTTAGGCGGGTGAGCATCTGGACCAGGCCGATAAGCGTGCCGATCATGCCGAAGGACGGCGCGTAGCCGGCCAGGGACTTGAACACGGCCTCGCCCACGGCATGGCGGCGCTTCATGGAGCCGATCTCGATGCGCACCGTGTCGCGGATGAGCGCCGGGTCGGCGTTGTCGGCGATGAGCTGACAAGCCTTTTTGAGGATGGCGTTTTCGGTGTGGATGTTTTCCAGGGCGATCAGCCCCTCGCGGCGGCTGATCTCGGCGATGCGCACCATCATGTTGACGACTTCCGCATCGCGCACCTTGCGCGAGGAAAAAATCTGCATCATGGCCGCGAAGGCCTGCCGGACTTCGCCCATGGGGTAGGCCACACAGATGGAAGCCAACGTGCCGCCGACGACGATCATGATGCTCGGCCCATTGACGAATTCCGTCAACGTGCCGCCCATGAAGATGGCCCCAAGCACCAGGGCGATGCCCGAGGCAAGGCCGAGAAAGGTTCCGAGATCCATGGCCCCGTCCGCTTGTGCGCTTGAGTTGGAAAACGACGCCGACGGAAAAGGCCTCCCCCTTTCCGACCGGCCGTCCCCATGCTAGTGGGTCCGGGAACAGGAGTAACCTATATGGATTATGGGGAAGATGCAAAGGGTATGAAAGCCGTCGCGTCAGTCCTCGGCCCCTGCCCGGCGGGTGCCGTCGGACTCGTGGCCGGCACGGGCCTTGGCGGCATCGCCGCGGCGGTCGCGGACAAACGGGAAATGGCCACGGCCGATATCCCCGGGTTCCCCCGCTCCACCGCCCCGAGCCACGCCGGGGCGCTGGCCTACGGCACCCTCGGCGGCCGGCCGGTGGCCCTGCTTTCGGGCCGGCTCCACCTCTACGAGGGCTACGCCCCAGCCGAAGTGGCCGCCGGGGTGCGGCTGCTTGCCGGGCTCGGCGTCAAAACGCTCGTCCTCACCAACGCCGCCGGAGCCCTTGATCCGCATTTTTGCGCCGGCGGGCTCATGCGCATAACCGACCACATCAACCTGACCGGGAAAAACCCGCTGGTCGGCCCCAACGACGAGGCCACGGGACCGCGCTTCCCGGATATGAGCAAAGCCTACTCGCCGCGCCTGGGCGAAATCGCCGACCGAACGGCGCTGTCGCTCGGCATCCGGCTGGAACGCGGGGTCTACGCCGGAGTGCTCGGCCCGAGCCTGGAGACGCCGGCCGAGACCCGGATGCTCAAGCTCCTCGGGGCCGACGCCGTGGGCATGTCCACCGTGACCGAAGTCATCGCCGCCCGGCACGCCGGCATGGAGGTCCTGGCCATCTCGTGCCTGACCAACGTCAACCTGCCGGACTGCATGGCCGAAACCACCCTGGAAGCGGTCATCGCCACCGCTAAACAGGCCGAAGCGACCCTGACCCGGCTGCTCGCGGCCGTGATCCCGGCCTGCTGACCTGGACGGGGCCTAGCGCATCTTGACCTTCTGCACGCAGTCGATGCCGGCCAGATCGCGGATGCAGCTGACGGCGTCCAGGCAAGACCAGTCGCAACGCAGGGTGAAGCAGTAGGTGGAAAGGCCATCCGTGACCTTGGTCAGGCTCAGGTTCTCCACGTCGAGGTCGCGGGCGCGGAAAAAATGCAGCAGATTGTCGAGGGTTTCCCGCGTTTCCTGACAGGTGATGCTGATCACCCGGACGACCTCGCGCCTGATCAGGCTCTGGAGGTGCTTGAGGATGGTCAGGGAAACCACGCCGAGGAGGGTGCAGGAAACCGGGATGAGCACCATGCCCGCTCCGAGCGCCATGCCGACGCCGGCGTTGAACCACAGGGTCGCGGCCGTGGTCAGGCCGCGAATCGCGCCCCGGTCCTTGATGATCACGCCCGCCCCCAGAAAGCCCACGCCGGTGACGATCTGCGCGCCGATGCGCGAGGGATCGAGGCCAAGGGGGATGCTCCCCGAGTCCTCACCATCCAAGTAGTAGAAATATTTTGAGATAACCATCATGAGGGCGGAGCCGAGACACACCAGGAGATTGGTGCGCAGGCCGGCGCTTATGCCGTGGCGTTCCCGCTCGTACCCCAGGATCGAGCCACAACAGACCGCAATGACAAGACGCAGCAGCAATTGCGCTTCGTATGGATACTCGCTCATGGCGCTCTCCCGTGTTGGCCATGATGGCGGCGCGGTTTTACCTGCGGCCGCCGAAAAGCCGCCCCCGGGATCGCCCGTCAAAAGACACGCCCCGGAGACCCCGCAAAGACGCTTGGCCACTAGGACCGTCGACAGGCGACGATGCCGGGCGGTCTTTCCAGGAGGTCGTCCATCGAGAGGGAAACGTCAAGAGGGATGGCGGGTTACGTATGGCGTACGCCCGCCGCTCGTCCATGAAAATGCGGGGAATACGAAGCGAGAGGGGAAACCCTTTGAAAAGGGCGGTAGCCCCTCTCGCGCTCTCCCCTTCCTAAACTTTTTCACTTTACTGGCGAGTTGCCGGCAACGATCTGTTTCTATTGAAAGTCTTTGGAAGGGGGTCTGGGGGAAACCTTTCTTCAGAAAGGTTTCCCCCAGGTTTCTTACACTCTCTACACCGTCAGCACCCGCCAGCCTTCCTTCATGTAGCCGGCCAGGAAGCCGTCCGCGTCGATGAGGGTCAGGCCGTAGTGTCGGAACTGTTCGGCCACGTCGTAATCCGTGGCGCTTTCCCGGCAGGCGAAGGTTTCCACCCCGGCCCGGCGGCAGGCGGCCACGGCCTCGCGCAAATCGAGGTCGCAGGCCAGCATCTTGGCCGACGGCCCCCAGACGATGAGAATCACCCGCTGCCAAAGACCGTTTTCCCGTGCTTTTCGTGCATGGGGCAGCGCCATTTTGAGCGCCGCCTCCCGGTCGCGGGTGGTCCAGACGACCACCAGCCCCGTTTCGTGGCTCATACCGATTTTCCCCTTATAACGGCGATTACGACCGGGACCGGCGCGGGTCCGGCCGGCGCAGCCGCTCCGGCTCGACCGGCGCGATCCTGTCGTAGATGCCGTTGGCCCGCGTCCACCAGCCGTCCACGGGATCGGCGGCGAACTCCAGGCGCGTAATAAATTTCGCGCCCTTGTAGGCTAAATCGTACGGACACACCAGTCGCATGGGGGCCCCATGCTCCAGCGGCAGGGGATTGCCGGCAAGGTCCAGGCCAAGCAGGTATTCCAGGCGTGGATCGAGGAGATCGCCCAGAGGCAGGCATTCGACATAGTGATCGAGCCCGTCGGGACGCGAACGGGTGCGGCCCAGGGAATGAAAGATCACGTAGCGGGCCTCGGGCTTCGGTTTGACCAGATCGGCCAGGACGGCCAGGCGCAGGCCGCGCCAGTGCAGGTCATCCACGTCCCAGCCCTCGACGCAGTGGAAATCCGAGGTCTGGGACTCTTGGGGCAGGGCGCGCAGGGACGCGTAGGAAATCTGCCGGGGCGTTTCCACCAGTCCGTCCACGGTCAGGACATAGAGCGCGGCCGTGCCGTCGGCATAGGTGACCATGCCCGTGGCCGGCTCGAAGCCGAAATCCTCGATCTCCACCGTGCGCACGGGAAAGTTCGCCAACACAAAGGCCCATGCCCGGCCGGGCCAACGCCCCACCACCACCGCCGCGCCCATCAGGCGCAGGAACACCCGCCGCGTGATGCTGATCATAGAAGATTAAGTAACAAGAAGGAGCGAGAGGGGAAACCCTTTAAAAAGGGTTCTCCCCTCTCGCGCTCTCCCCTTCCTAAATTTTATAATAATACTGAATAATTATAATGTAATATCATCATTATTAAAAGTCTTTGGGAGGGG